>CAZHDQ010000533.1:0-2692 GCA_964531595.1 uncultured Anaeromyxobacteraceae bacterium | reverse complement strand
CCCCGGCGTCCCGAAGAGCCGGATGTGAGACCCACAAGTCCGGTTCTGTGAGAGCCGGGGGAGGGCAACCTCCCCCGGCTACTCGACCGGCCCTTGTGGCTTGTGGCTGTTGCGGGGGGACCAAGCGTAGGTGCCCCCCACAATGGCAGTCCCTACCTAACCCATTCCTCAACCAGCAGCGTCTTCATGACGGGCGGGGCCATTCACCCGCGTCCTCTAACCTTCGTCGCAAAGTCGCCCGGCTCACCCCGATGCTCTTCGAGATCGCCTTCAACCCGTAATCAGCCTCCAGCATCGAAATGGCGGGACGAAGATCGATGTCCACGAAGGGCCGACCGCAGTGGGTTCCATTCTCCTGGGCCCGGGCAACACCGGCTCGAACCCGCTCCACGATGAGGGTTCGTTCGAACTCGCTGATGGCCGCGATCAACGTGAACAACACCTTGCCCACCGGGGTAGTGGTGTCCACCTGTTCCCTGGTACTGATGAACCCGACACCCAGAACACGGAATTCTTCGAGCGCCTGCAAGAGATGGGTCGTGGACCGGGCAAACCGGTCGAAGCGCCAAACCGCGATCACGTCCAGGTGACCTGCCCTCGCATCGACCATCAATCGGTCAAGTGCAGGTCGATTCTCCTTCGTCCCGGAGATGCCATTGTCGACGTACTCGACGACCTGCCAGCCACGCTGGGCCGCGACCTGGCGCAAATCATCGAGTTGGAGGCCAACGTCTTGGCCGTGGCCTGTCGTACTGACTCGGGCGTAGAGGGCGACACGGTGACCTTTCTTTTCGGCAGATGTTGTCGTCATGGTGACCTGATCTCGCACGGGGTCAGATCATCTACTCACAAGAATGCGGCACTCAACCGACCGGGTAGCAGAATGGGCAAAGCTCTGAAACCGATCAGTAAACTTCGCCACGGCGCGATGGGACTCGTGATCCTCGAATTGAAGTCGCGTGGAAAACGACGATCCCAAATCTGGAACTGGGTCCTGAACCTGTGAAGTTTTGTCCGCGAGTGAGTAGATGAACAGTCCCGTGAACACTTCGCCGATCCGGCGGGTACGGTAGGACCTAGGATGTCGGGCGCGCTGCCCGACCGAACAACGAGGAAGAACGAGACCGAAACACCGAGCCTGTCCAGAAAACGCTCCAGCCCTCGGGCTGGGGAAGGCCCTCGCGGGGGCCGAACCCGACGAGGCGAAACCAGATGACGCCACGCCGGGTGACCCTGCTGATGCGGTGTACTGGCCGGTCTCCCAGATGCCCGTGGTGCCCCAGCCGGGGACCACCACGGGTCGGGAGACAACCGTGTGGACAGGCAGCAAGGGAGAACTGTGCAGTGCGGCGGAGGCGCCGAGGGGCAGCGAGGAATGGCCGCCAAGCAGGGAGGAAATCGTGAGTGCGCTGGTGGATCGGTTAGTGGAACGCCTCGTTCCCCGGCTCGTCGAGGAAATAGTCCCAATGCTGCTGGCGGCGGGTGCGTCTATCAGGACGACGGAATCTACATCATCCGAGTCTCACCCAGCCGGTACCGGGGACGGACAACCCGCTGGCGAGTCGATGCGTACTACAAAGGTCATCGAGCAAGCACGCGAGCGTGCGCGGTCTTCCGCGATCAGAACGATGCGGACAACTGCGCGGCGATCCTCTGGAGCGACTACGTAAGCGGACTGCACGCTGCCACGAAGGTGCCCCCGGCCACCTTGGGAGCCCTGGTAGAACGGTTCTGCGACAGGACGACTGGGAAGCGAGGCCGAGAATTGTCCCCTCGAACGGCTGAGTCCTACCGCAACCACCTGAAGGGATTCGTCACCGTTGCTGGCGGGTCCTGCCCGCTCAGCCACCTATCCAAGCGCCACGTCGAAGCGGCCGTTTCGAAGCCCCCGTCTCAAAAGTCGAGGGCCACGTACTTCAGGGCGATTCGAGCGCTTGTCAGGTGGGCGGTTGCGAACGACTGGATTGCCACGGACATCACGCAGGGCGCAGAAGTTGACCCGGGCCCGACCGAAATGCGGCCCTTCCTTCAGCCCGAGAAGGTTGAAGCATTCCTGGCGGGGTGCGCTCCAGCCCATCGGATCCGTGCTGGCCTGATCCTGGAGACAGGTCTGCGTGCCGGGGAGGCGGCACACCTTTGCTGGTCCTGGGTGCAGATGGGGGTCGGACGACCCTCGATTCGGATTCCCGGCTATGACCCCGACACCAGTTGGAGATCGAAGGGGCGCCGGGTGCGTGCTATTCCACTGTCCCTTCGGGCCCAGGAGTGGTTGGAAAAGGCGGCACAGCGGTGGGGCCGTGAGGGCTTCGTCCTACACGGGCTTGACCACGCCCCGCTGATCTCGAATTGGTGCAAGGATTCGAATGAGGCCTGCTTGAAGGCGGGTATCACGCCCACCGTGGACACCCATGGGCTTCGACGGACGGCCGGGGTGCTCTGGATCGCAGCGGGTTTGGATATCTACACGATCTCGCGCCTCCTGGGGCATGAATCTGTAACGACAACCGAGAAAGCCTACGTAGGTATTGCGGATTCGAGGCTTGCTGCGGCCTTCAACGCGGTGGACGAACGACGTGCAGTGGTTGCCACAAACGTGGCAACACATGCGGCAACACATCGGGTAGAACGACCCGACCCCGACGCATAACTGCTTGAAATATTAGAGCCACCTCGGGGATTCGAACCCCGGACC
>CAZHDQ010000532.1:0-2693 GCA_964531595.1 uncultured Anaeromyxobacteraceae bacterium | reverse complement strand
GCGGAAAAGGATTGGCATCCGATGTGCCGGACCGTGCATGGCCGCATCGTGGAAAGTCGCAGGATCTATTCAGGGACCTCGCGCTGGCTGGGCTGCAGGTTGCGGACCTCCTCGATGCACAGGCTGATCCAGCATCGGTGATCGACGCGATCCTCGGTCCCGACGCGGCTACGTTGGCCACTACATCTCGAAAATCCGGCGCGATATTCCGGTACGAGGACTGCACCGTGGACGTGAGTTACTACGGTGCATCGTCGGGCCGAGTTCTGGAACGCCCATTTGCTACGTCCGAGTCGACACGAGTCGAATGGGGTGATGTGACCTGCGACTTGTTCCTCAACGCTGATCCCGGGTTATTCACGCCCGCGTCTGCTGCGACCGCCGATCCTGGCGCCGGCTGCTGCGTTGCGGGGACCCCGACGCTCCAATCACCTGTCACCAGACAGGCTCAGTCGCGCCTGCACCCCGCGCCTTGTAGCCGGGCCGTCTCGACGGTCTCGCGACGACGCTCCATGAATAACCCGGGCTGAGTGTCATGCCGACTGGGGCCGGGCGGGTGATTGGCGCTGTTCGCACAGCCATGCCGCGCCGCGGGCGGTAACCGTCTGTGGTCCCTCGGGGACCAGGACAGGCAGGCCCAACGCCTCGGAAAGGGCCGCTACCAGTGCCTTGGAGTACATCGCGCCGCCCGTGACGAATACCGGCCCCTCAACGCCGACCTGCCGCGCCAGCGCTGCGACGCGTACGCTTATCGAGGCCATGACGCCCTTGAGGATGCCTGCCGGCGAAGCCTGGGTTGAGAGCAGTCCCACGACCTCGGATTCGGCGAAAACCGTGCAGGTACTGGTTACCGGCAGCGGAGCAACCCCAGACGCCGCGGCTTGGTCGAACGTGTCGAATGGGATGTGGAGCACGCGGCTCATGACCTCCAGGAACCGCCCGGTACCAGCCGCGCAGCGGTCGTTCATCGCGAAATCGGCTACGCGCCCGCCTGCGACGCGGACGACCTTCGAGTCCTGGCCACCTATGTCCACGACCGTCTTCGCCTCGGGGTGCAGGCGGCAAATCCCCGCAGCCAGGGCCGTGATCTCGCTGACCTGAGCCACGCGTCGGTCCAGCAGCGCCCGTCCGTAGCCAGTCGTCAGCACCGGGGCATCGCCCGCATTCAGCGCCTCAAGTGCGGTTCTCGCGGCCATCAGCATGTCCGGCATCGAAGGAACGATCACCGAAGCGACAATTTGCCCGTCCCGGATCAAGGCCCCCTTGGTGGCGCTTGACCCGATGTCCAGCCCGACGAATCCGCTCACGGCAACCCCCCGATCGCCTCGAAAAACGGGTTCAACCGCTGCATCAGGTGCTCGAAGCTGACGGCCCGAGGGTCCGCCATGTCTGCCTCTATGACGACGCCCAAGGCACCGGTCTCGTTCGATACCGCGCGTTTCACGCCCAATTGGCCCAGCGAGTATCGTTTGCACGACCGATTCGAGTGAAGGATGAAGCCGTCAGCTCCGAAGTCGCGGATCATGCCCGCCAAAACCCGGTGTCGATGCGGTGCGCCGTGGTTAAGCAGGATGTCGGCATACACCCTGGCAAGGCTGGTGAACGGGTCGCCTGGGTCCAGGTGCTCGACGGTCCAGGCGTGCGTGTAGGTGTCGGCAACCAGAGCGACGCCCGCCTGGCGGAAGGCCCGCTTCAGTTCGCGGTGTGCAGGCCAGATCGCGATGTTGTCCCAGACCACCCTAGACCGTTCGTCGGGAACCGCCGCGATGCCTTTCGCGCTGCGGGCCGCTACCTCTTCGAGCAGTCGGCGGTAGTATCCAATCGCGCGGCGGGTGCCCCGCATGGATACGATCGGTGCCATGTGGACGAATGCGTCGAAACTGGTGAAAGGCGTCGGCCGCGACGCCGCGGTCGCGAGTACCTGTCGCCACAACAGCAACGCCTCGCGCGATCTGGCGACCACGCGCGATAGCCGCTGCTCGGTCACGCGCCGGCCGCCCAGGCGTCCTGCGTGGTCGGCCACCTCGACGAGTTGCTCGCGGACGTAGCCGATGTCCGAATCCGTCGGTACTTCCTCGGAAAAAGGTGTATCCACGAACCAGAAAGGCACGTCGAAATGTCGCGCGGTGATCGAAAACCAGTGCTGGACCGTGCCGCAGATGTTGTTACTGGCCAGCACTACGTCGGGGGCGACCATGCGGCCCAGCGGCGTCTTCTGCGTAACCATCGCGCCGCGGTCGATCCGAAAGTACGAGCACAAGTCCCGGGAGTAGCCCTCCGCCTCGGCCACTTCCGACAGGTCGGATGCCATACCGCGGGCTGAACAGATAGCCGCGTGGTTCTCGGGATAAAACGGGATGATTCCCGCCGCCAGCAGGATCTCGACTGGCGAGCCGGATGTGACCCACGCGACAGGCCTTCCCAGCATCTTGGACGCCCGCGTCAACAACACCTGGTTCCGAATCGTCTTTTGCAACCTCTGGTTCGCGGCCAGCCCCCTCGTTCCCGCTGTTTTCACGGAGCACCCCCCGCCACCTGCTCCAGCAGAGTCTGCACGAGCGTCCGGTCCCGCCCGGACAGTCCTGGCAGGCGGTCCGATTCGATGACGACGGCCGGAATGCCGACCGCTCGCAGGGCGGCAATAAGCGCAGGCGCCTCGAATGCCTGGGGATCGCAAAACTTCTGGCGTATGA
>CAZHDQ010000531.1:0-2695 GCA_964531595.1 uncultured Anaeromyxobacteraceae bacterium | reverse complement strand
GTAGCGATCATGATGGGCCAACCGACCCAGGGGCGTCGCATTGCCCGCGACAGCGGATGGAACACCAGGAACAGCAGGAAGTACACCAGGGTGGAACTGGTCAAGTCGGCGTAGTTGCGCATCAGGTCGCTGGTCAGCATGCGCAACGTCTTGATCACCAGGAACAGGAACAAGATGCCAACGAAACCGATAGCGAGGTTCTTGACGTTGCCGCGTATCCAAATCCAGGCGTTTCGCCAAGCCTCGGATTCGTCGGGCGTGGGCCGAAATACCTGGCGGCCGAACCTCACGACCAGTTCGAGCACCAGTAGTGTCATCAGTGCCAGGAATGTGTTGAAAAGCAGCACGTATGCGGGGAAAACTGGCCAAAAGGCGTTGGTGTAGGTCCCCAGGGGGATCAGGGCCGCGAGTGTCGCAAATAATTTCGCGTCGCCGGCCGCCCAGAGCCCGAACCACCACATGCCGAAACCGATCAGAAACGCGATGGCGACGTTGACGGCGACGCGGCCCAGGTACTTCAGGAAGGATGGGTTCACGGGTTCCGACAGGTCCGCGTCGGGGCGTTGTTCGCCCGGCCAAAGCTCGCCGGGTCCGGGCATGATCGACTTCTCGGCGTCAGCGGCACGGGACAAACCTAGGATGACCTCCGGATCCAGTGGCGGCGGTTCGGGCACCTTTTCGTTGTACCAAAGGGCCAGTTCGGGGAATTGATCCAGCGCGGTGCGTCCGCCGAACGCGTGCCAGACGCCGTAGAAGGCCATCCAACCGACCAAGAAGATCAGGGCCCAGGCGATGGTCTTGTTGTAGATCTTGCCCCACAGGAAGTCGGTCAGTGCGCTGGTGCCCGCCAGTACGACCGCCGCTATCGATGCGAACGCTTCTATCGTCATGGTTCCGCCATGACACGCTTGCGCACCGGCTCTGGGTCCAGGAATACGGGAAACAATTCGGACGAACTGTAATGGACGTCCATGTCGTAGAGGCCCGCGCAGATGGAATCGAACCGGCAGACGCTGCACGCGGCCGCCTTGCCGTGCCTGAACAGCGTTTCGCGGACCATGCCCTTTTCATCCAGGAAGCGGACGATGCGTTCCTCGCCCTTGATGATCTTGCGGGTCTCGGTGGACGCCCACGGAAAGTCGGCCATGTAGCACAGGGGCACCTTTTCCGCCCGAAACGACCGTCCGCTGCTGTCCAGGAACCGCATGGCCCGCGCCAGGGACAGTTCGCATTCCCACAGCTTGTGCAACACGTCGGGGTTTTCGGTCGCCCGGTTCATGCTGGGGTCCAGGTTGTTCCACACAAAGTGGTGCAGGAACGGGAAGCGCTCGACCAAGAACCGCACCAGCACGTCCAACTGACCCGCGTTGTAGTGGTTGATCGTTGTGTTGATGTCGGCGTTTACCTTGAACCTACCCAGATTCTCAAGCGTGGCCAGGACATTGGCCAGCGAGTCCTCGTTGCCGGTCAGGAATGCCTGCAATTTGTGGTCAGGCGTCTGGATGCTGACGTGTACATGGTCCATCCCGGCCTCGACCAGTTCTTGGAAGTAAGCGCGGTCCGCCAGGCGCTGTCCGTTCGAAATCAGTCGGGCATGGATGCCTCGACCATGGGCGTACGCAATTATTTCACCCAGTTGCGCGTGCATCGTCGGCTCGCCACCGGTCAGGATGACGCCGTCGTAGCCGCGTTTGACGAAGTCGTCGACCAGGGCCTTGGCCTCGTCCAGGGTCAGCGTCGCCTCTCGCTCTGGGTTCGAGCAGAACCGGCACTTTTGATTGCACAACCGGGTGACCTGGATGTAGCCCAGATTAGCCACGTCATCTCCTTTCGAATCGCCGGCACCGTCGTTTAGGACAAATAGGGTCAGTCCTCCAAGGGTGTCAGCGCAGCAAGTCCCCAGTGACGAGCCAGATTCACGTGCAGTCCGGGACAGGTCGCGTTCGCTGGGCAGGCCCGGCAGCGCAGGCTTTTCACCCGATACATCTCGCGGATGAAGAACGCGACGAACGGTTCCAGCAGGAGCCGATCCTCGCCGTCGAAAACGTTGTCCCCAAGCTCGGCAGGTGAGTCGGGCGTCCGCGGGCCGCCAAGACACGGCGGCAGCCCGGCGATGGGCACGGACAGCCGCGACAAAAGCGTGCGCAGGTCAGCAAGATCGGGTGCCGCTGCAATAGCCTCGCGGAAATCTTCGCGCGTGGCGATGCGCAACCCGCCGGCGGTCCGAGTCGTCAGTTCGGCGTCGTCCAGTGCCAGGAGGTCCCGGGTGGTGTCACCGTCAAGCTCCAGTTCGCCGGTCGGACGCCGCGAGCCCCGTTCACCACCCGCGTACATGCGGGCCGCCTCGCAAAACGGCAGCAGGAAGCAGTGCGGGCAGCGTTCACCCAGGCAGTCCGGTTGGGTGCCGTCCGCAAACAGGCGCTTGAACGCCTCGCGTTCGCCCAGCACCTCGTCGTACAACTTGTGCGGATCCTGGAACAGGTCCTCGTGCCCTTCCAGGTAGCGAATCGGCAATCGGTTGGTCCACAAAAACAGCCCGGGCGTGTCCGCCAGTTCCAGCGCACGTGCTAAGCCGTTGCGGATCGTGTCGTCGTCGGCAAAAAGTAGTTCGCGGTTGTGGTCAAATCCCCGGCCGAACGGCACCAGGTGCAGCAGGTCGTATTCGTAGACCCCCAAATCCATGTAGTACTGGAGG
>CAZHDQ010000530.1:0-2698 GCA_964531595.1 uncultured Anaeromyxobacteraceae bacterium | reverse complement strand
GTTAGGATCCTGCCCAAGTTCACACTCGCAGCGCTCCCTTGGGAGGACAGTTCGCGCCCGGAGGAACACCCGACCGTGGTTTTGTCCAAGGTGGGACAACTGCTGCGCGCCCAAAAGATCGTTGCGTTCGGCAACCCGATGGCCCTGACGTACCCGAACGCCGAGTTCAAGGGGGATTTCTGGAAGGACCCGGTTCGAAATATCTGGCTTGGCATCCCCGTACCCCCGGGGACTAAGGTCGAAAAACCGCTTGTCCTTCAGGAGTTTCCGGGCGCCGAGGTCGTGATGGCAACCGACGACTTCACGACAGTCAACCGCAAAGAGGACTGGGGCCCGGTGCTCGCAAAGGCCAAGGCTATCGGCCGGGAGACAACCATGCCCATGATCCACCGGTTCTACGGCTGGCAGGCACATCCGCCGAAGATCCAAGTTCAGCGGATGCTGCCGCTCGCGCCGGCACCGTAGTCTTGAACGGCCCGGCCCCGGTCGGGATCGGTGGCCGTTGCCCTCACACCAGTTCCGCCGCACGCCTGATGGCCTCGCCATCCAGCGAATCGTGGTCCAGCAAGCTGTTCGCAAGGCGCTCCAGCGCATCACGGTGCGTGGAAAGGGTCTGGCGCGCCGCGGCCTCGCCCTCGCGAACCCACGCGTCGACGCGAAAGTTCACCCGTTCCGCGAGGGCCCGAGCGCCCGCCTCGGGCAACGCGTCCAGAGCGACCGGCCCGAAGTCCTCGTCAAAGCCCCAGTCGGCCACGGCGGACCAGGCCAGCGAAGTGGCTTGCTTCAGGTCGCTGTGCGCCCCGGCACCGCCGACCCGCCCGGTGAGCAGGCGCTCGGCTTCGCGTCCCGCCAGCGCGACCGCAATCTGGGACGCCACGTCCGACCGCGACAGGTCGTGTCGGTCCTCGTCTCGACGCCACGCAAGGAAGCCCAGTGCCCCCGACTCCGAGGGCACTATAGTCAGATGGTCCAGCGGCCTTTCCGGAAATCGCACTAGGTGGACAACGGCATGACCCGCCTCGTGCCACGCCGTAGCTCGGCGCTCGTCCTCGCGGACTGTGAAATCCTCGCGGACTGCGCCGAACACCACCAGACGGCGCGCGCCCTCCAGGCCGTCGGCCGTCAGCACCGTCCGACCCGACGCACTCAACGCGTAAACGGCCTCGCGGACGATCCGGTCAATCTGGGCCGGCGTGCATCCAGCAGTCCCGGCCACAACAGCATCCAGATTCAGCTCGGCCGCCCCCAGCGGCAGCAGCCGCATCACGAATAGTGCCCGTCGCGCCTCGGCGTCAGGCAGGTCGATCGGGATCACCTCGTCGAAGCGCCCAGGACGGAGCAGGGCAGGATCCAGCACCTGGGGATGGTTCGTCGCAGCCAAGACAAAGACATGGCGATCCCCGTCCGAAAACCCGTCCATGCACGCCAGCAACTGGTTGATTATCGAGGTCTGGTAATGGGTTTCGCTCCCGGAGCGGGCACGCGCAATGGCATCAATTTCGTCCAGAAACACGATGGCCGGCGCGTATTCACGTGCCCGATCGAACAGTTCACGGATGCGCGCCTCGGACTCGCCGGCCCACTTGGACTGCAATTCACTAGACGACAGTGCCAGGAACGGCAAGTCCGCTTCCCCCGCGACGGCACGAGCCAGCAAGGTCTTGCCGGTGCCCGGCGGTCCCGCCAGCAGGAAGCCCCTGGGCGGCCGCATCCCGAAAGCACTCAGTGTGCCCGGTTCGCGCAGCCAGGCAACCACTTGGGCAAGCCGGCGCTTGGCACGCCGCAAGCCAACCACGTCGTCGAACCGGGTATCCGGCACGCCCGAGAAGCGGATCGTGGCCGTTCGGTCGGCCGCGGACACGACGACGGACTCACGAGCGTCCGCCAATTCGCCGCGAACCACCCGGGCCGCCGGGTCCCAGGCGAAGCGGGTTGTAAACGTAAGCGTCTTGTGGCCACGTCGCAGGCGCCGCAGGATCGCCTCGTGGTACTGGCGCACCAGAATTTCGTCCAGGCGCGCGGCCAGGTCGTCGGACTGCAACGGGCTGTTGGCTTCACGGTGGATCGCCAGGTAGCCCCGGGCCCCTCCACGTTTTAGGATTCGCTCGACAGCCCGGTCGAACGCAACCCGACCTTGCGGGTTTTCGCTGTATACGTACACCGGAAGGTCAGGAAACTGGGAGCGCAGCGCCTCTAACCGCGCCAAACCGGCCTCCATCCGCGGGCTGTCCGCCGGTTCGTCGATACTGAGGTCCAGTAGCACCAGCATCGGCTGTTCGCGACGGACCGCCTGCACCACGTCGGCATCAGCACCGACGCGATGAATCTGCGGCGCGTGGTCGGCACAGGCTTCTGCCAGGAAAGGTGGTAAAAAATCGTCGTCGTCGATCACGAGCACACGCAGACCAACTTCCTGCCTTAGTCGCTCCAACAGCGCCACGCTTTCGGGGCCGAGCGCCAGTCTGATGTCGAATCTCTCGGGTGCGGCCTCGTGAAGGTCGTCCCGGCAGGCCTCATAGGAGGCTTTCAGCACGTCGACAGCCCATTTTCCGCCCCGGGCCACCGTCCTGCGCGCATCAATATCCGGGAGCAGCGACGCCAGGAACAGGAAGCGCGCGTCCCGGTCGGGCACGACCGCCGGTAGGTCGAGTAGCCGGGGGAGGTTGCCCTCCCCCAGCTCTCACAGAACCGGACTTGT
>CAZHDQ010000529.1:0-2701 GCA_964531595.1 uncultured Anaeromyxobacteraceae bacterium | reverse complement strand
TGTCCTACGCGATGCTGCCGGTAGGCGGCGGCGAAGGGTTCGTCGCGCCGACGACGGAACTGGTCGAAATCGACGTGACCCCGATCGCGCGCGACAAGTCGATGCGCTACCGCAAGGCGATATTCGATCGCGTCAAGGCGCGGCTGGGGACGTTGAAGGCCGTGGCTGACCAGGTCCAGTTCGAGCCCCTGAAGGTCGAACTTCAGCGTTTGGCAAACCGCGGCACCTTCGCCACGATCTTCTAGGATCTCGCGCGAATCCTTCGAACCACTTCCCCGTAAAAATCATGGGACCTTGCGGCGAGGGGCGGCCGGCGACTTGAAGCAATGGTATCCTGCGCCGTCTTGTGCCCGGGTCCTTGATGTCCGTGTTTAGCGATCCCCGCATCGCAGCGCTGGTGGCGGTCTACGTTTCCCGATCCATCTCGTCGTCTCTGGTACCGCCGTGCCTGCCGATGCTGGCCGAAATCTATGGTGTTTCCTACGCGGGTGCGGGCGGCCTGATGGCCACGTTTTTCGCAGCCTACACGGCGTCGGTCCTGCTAGCCGCGACTGTGGGGCGTGTTTTTACTCGTCGTTCGTTGCTGATCGCAGGTGTCGCGTTCCAGGCCGCCGGAACGCTGGGTATCGCGATGGCGGGAACTATCGGGACCGCCAGGATCGCTGCCGTCGCCTTTGGGCTGGGCGGCTTGGCTGACCTGATGGCGACGGCGATTTTGGCGGATCTGGGCGGCCGGTCGAGCGCGCGAGTGTTGACGCTGGCGCACGGTGGGTTCGCGCTGGGGGCTGTCACTGTTCCTGCACTGGCCGGGTTCGCCCTGGGCGCCGGGATCGCCCCAAGGGCCCTCTTCTTCGTCGCCGGGGCCGTGAACATGGGGATGCTGTGGTGGGTATTTCGCGTGCGAGGCGTCGAACCCACGGAAGGGCGCGCCGTCAAGGGCACGATCCGTCGCCTGTGGCGGGCTCCGGTATTTAGGGCCGGCATGCTGGTCCTGTTCCTGTACATCATGGGCGAGGTCGTGGCGTCGATCTGGTTGCCTACCTGGATGGCCGATCGATTCGCCGCTTCCAAGTCCTTGTCCGCTGGGGCCTTGGCGATCTTCTGGGGGTCGATGCTGGTGGCTCGCGTTGTCTTCTCGCGGTTTGTTGACCGGCTTGAACCCGTGCGGTTGCTGTCGATCGCGGGAATTGCTGCTGTCCTCGCATTCTCGGCGATGCTGCTAGCGCCTGGTCCGGGGTTCGCGATAGTCGGGATCGTTGCCGTGGGGCTGTCGCTCGCGAGCATGGTGCCGGTGCTACAAGCGCTGATCGTGCGTCGTTTTCCCGGTGCCTCGGTCCAGGTGCTCGGCCTGTTCGGGCTTGCCTCCGGCACGGCGGGCATGGCCAGTCCGTGGATCGTTGGTACGCTGGCTGATCGTTTTCAGGGCGTCCTCGGCCTTTCCAGCGGGGCCGGCCTGACGCTTGCTATGGCGCTCGCACCGCTCGCTCTGATCGCTTTGCTACCGGCGCTGGTCCCCCTTCGGGATCGTGCCGCCGCCGGATGATACAATGCGGCGGCTCCCGAGCGTCGATGGAGGTCACATGTTCCGCTTCCCGATCCTGGGCCACGTTTTGGCCCTTGGGCTAATTGCTGGCATGTACGTGTTTGCGCCTAGCGCACATGCTGCGACGGCGGGCGGTTTTTTGGACGCGGATGCGGTTGGCGCGACCGCTTTGCGCCGGTCGGCACCGTCCTACGACGGCCGCGGTGTCGTTATCGCGGTGCTCGACACCGGCGTTGACATGGGGGTCCCCGGGCTGGAAAAGACCTCGACAGGCGAGGTCAAGGTCGTGGAGGCGCGCGACTTCACAGACGAGGCCGTCGTGCGCGCCGAGCCCGCGACCCGGGGCGAGGACGGCGAAGGACGGCCGTTATGGCGCGCCGGAGATGCCTGGGTGCGTGGCGTCGACCAGATCGCAGGCCTGCCGGCCGACGCCCCGGTGTATTTGGGGGTCTTGGAAGAGTCCCGTTTTGCGGGGTGCGCCACCCCTGACCTTGACCGGGACGGCCGGACCGACGGCCGGTTCGCGTTCGTCGCGTTCCGGGGTGACGACGGGGATTGGCGCGTGGCCGTCGATCGCAACGGTAATGGTGACATGGCAGGGGAACCGGCGATCCGGTCCTACGATCGTGGCCACGAGTATGTGACTCTGTTTGCGGGCGATCCATCCAAGGACCTTCCGCGCGTGTCGCTGGCAGTTCATGTCGAGCGCGGCGACGACGGGCCCCGGCGGATCGAGGCCCACCTGGTTACGGCTAGCCACGGTACTCACGTCGCGGGGATCGCCGCCGGCTACGCCATCCCCGGGAACCCGGGTTACGACGGCATTGCCCCTGGGGCGCAGGTGCTGTCGCTGAAGATCGGGAACAGCACCCTCGCCGGTGGGGCCTCGACGACCGCCAGTATGCGGCGCGCGCTCGAGTTCGCCGCCCGCTGGGGTCGGGACCACGGCGTGCCGATCGTGGCGAACATGAGCTACGGAATCGGGTCAGGGAATGAGGGCGAAAATGATATGGAGCGCTTCCTTGAGCGCTTCGCCGTCGAAAATCCCCACGTGTTGGTGGTCCTGTCCGGTGGCAACGAGGGGCCTGGCCTATCGAGCGTGGGGTCGCCTGCGGCAGCCTCGACACCGGAAATCACGGTGCCCTTTTCGGGCGCATC
>CAZHDQ010000528.1:0-2701 GCA_964531595.1 uncultured Anaeromyxobacteraceae bacterium | reverse complement strand
GGCCTGCCTGGACAAAACGAAACGACCTGGCGGCGCACGTTGGACGCGGCGCTGGCCCTGGCACCAGACCACATGTCCTGCTATTCGCTGACCATCGAGCCGGGCACGCCGTTCGCCAGGGCCGTGGCCTCAGGTCGAATGCAGCCCCCCAACGAGGACAGCGTCGCCGACCTCTTTCTGATCACAGACACGGTGTTGACCACCGCTGGATTTGAACACTACGAGGTTTCGAATTTCGCCCGCCCTGGATACCGTTCACGCCACAACACGCGTTACTGGACCGGTGCGCTCTACGTCGGCCTGGGCCCCGCTGCCCACTCGTTCGACGGCAACGTCCGAAAATGGAACGCCCCTACCCTGGACGACTGGCTGGCTGGCCTTGCGCCGGGCGCGGCGGCGACTGGAGGCCAAGAAACCCTGGATCAGGCGCAACGCGACCTTGAGGTCCTGGTTTTGGGGCTTCGCACTAGCGATGGGGTCGATGTTGACCGGATTGGACAGCAGGCCGGGCAAGACGGGACCGTTGACCGTCTGCTAGCGGAGGGGCTGTTGCGGCGCCGTGGAACGCGCTTGGTCCCGACCCCGCGGGGAATGTTGGTCGCTGATGCCATGGCTCGCGCCCTGTCCGATTGACCAAGCAGCGCCCCTGCCCTGCCACCAACATCGCGCTAGGGTGTACAATCGCAAGGCCCGGCGGCGTCAGTCACACAACGGATTGAATGGAGCCCACGATGCTCGGCTGGATCGCCCTAGGCGACCTCCCTGACCGAATTCGCAAGGCGGCGATACTCACCCTGTCGTTTGGCCTGTTTTTCCTGGTGGCCACCTACCTGATGGAGCGAAACCTGCTTTGGGACGCGCTCTGGCCCAGGATCGGCTGGTACGGTGCAACGGCGTTTTCGGTATTGGCCGCGCTGCACTACCACCGACTGCGCTTTATCCAGGCCATCCGAGGCTGGCACGCGATACGTCAGGCGTTGCCAGACCTGGTGATGTTGCTCATCATGGGCCTGTTGGTCATACGGCCTGAAGCCGTCGCCATCGTGGGCACGATTCGTGTCCTGTGGGCTTCGGCCTGGATTGCAGGCAATACGGGCCTTGGCCGCCGCGCCCTGGGCACGCTGGTCCGCGCCCCTGCGAAGGCAACGGTTCTCAGTTTCGCGTTCGCGATCGGTCTGGGCACAATGCTCCTTTCGATGCCGCGTGCCACGATCGACGGCCACGGCGCCTCGTTCCTTGACGCGCTTTTCACCGCCACATCAGCGAATTGTGTCACGGGCCTGACCGTCCTGAACACGGCGCCAGACCTTGCAGCGAACCCACTACTGCCCACGTTGAGCCGTTTCGGCCAGATCGTCGTCCTGCTGCTGATCCAGGCAGGCGGGCTGGGCATCATGACACTGTCGACCTCGGCTGCGGCGATGATGGGCGGCCGCCTTTCCCTGTATGGTCGCAACATGATGGCAAACGTCCTTGACGAGGGTGTGACTGGCGTCCAGCGAATGGTTCACTACATCCTGGCCATGACGTTGGCGTTCGAAACAATCGGCGCCGCCGTCCTGACACTGCGATTCCTGCCCCAATTCCCCGACGACCCGGCGCGCGCTGTCTGGTTCGGCGTCTTTCACGCCGTGTCCGCCTTCTGCAATGCCGGATTCTCGCTGTTCGGCGACAACCTGACCCGATACGGCACGGACCCGGTCGTGCTGCCGACCGTCGCCTTTTTGATCATCGCCGGCGGACTGGGCTTCACCGTCGTGGCCACGCTACTCACCGTCGAAACATGGTCCGGTGGGCGCCGAAATGCGTTTCGTCGCATGCCCGAACACGTCCGGATCGTACTTATCATGACAGGCGCGCTCATCGTGGTGGGTTTCGTGGGCATCCTGATCCTGGACGCCAATGGGTCGCTGGACGGCATGGCCCCTGGGCAGCGGGTCTGGGCGGCGTTCTTCCAGTCAGTGACGGCCAGAACGGCGGGTTTCAATACAGTCAACATCGCCGCCATCTCGCGGTCATCAATGCTGCTGTTCCTGGTGTTGATGTTCATCGGCGCCTCCCCTGGCGGCACCGGCGGCGGGATCAAGACGACGACATTTGCGCTGATCCTACTGGTGGTACGGGCCACGTTGCGTGGCCGAACCGAGGTCGAGGTCTTCGGCCGCACGATCCCACAGGCAACCATCCAGAAGGCGGCCGTCATCACGCTGTTGTTCATCGTGGCCTGGGCGGTGGGGGCCATGCTGCTGCTTGCCACGCAGGATGACCTGACCACGGAACAGATCCTGTTTGAAACAACCAGCGCAATCGGCACGGTCGGCTTGACGATGGGGGCAACGACCGGACTCGACACGTTCGGAAAAACGGTGATCACCTTCCTGATGTTCCTAGGACGCATTGGGCCGCTCACTCTGACGCTGGCGCTGGGGCAGCGTATCCAGGCGCACGCGGTCCGCTACCCCGAGGGCAAGGTGGCCGCGGGCTAGTCATGTTCGATACCCGCCCGAGCGGATAGCCGACGGGTCGGGATGGAGGCAATAATGGCCAAGCGTTCATGCGGTGTGGTAGGCCTGGGGTTGTTCGGCTGGCGCATCGCGCTGAATCTGTCAGATATGGGGATTGACGTTCTTGTGGTCGATCGGGATCCGAACCTGATCGAGGCGATCAAGGACCGCGTCGCTGCGGCGATCTGCACCGATGT
>CAZHDQ010000527.1:0-2730 GCA_964531595.1 uncultured Anaeromyxobacteraceae bacterium | reverse complement strand
CCCTGTCGAGGGTCAAACCCTGTAAGGTTTCGGATGGGCCGGTCGAACGGCTTGCACGTCACCTGCACCCGCGTGCCGGCCGTAGGCCGGACTGGCCCGGACCTTGCCCCCGCGGCCGCCTGGAAGTGACGAGTTGCCGATGAAGTTTGAGCCGCGGGGATCAGCAAGGGCCGGGACAGAGCGGGTGTCAGGTGCACGTGCTGGTTCGCCGGCTCTTTGCGCCCGCCATGAACCCGTACCATCGGAGAACCGCCGAACACCTCGGACTCATGACTCAACGCGGAAACTCGGCAAGAACCTTCTTTCGCACGTTTGCACGCAGGGCCACGTTCGTTCGAAGACGTTCCAACTGCGCCGAATCCCATTTCTGGTCCTTGGCAAAAGGCATCCAATGCGGCGCACCACATTGGCCGCCACGAATTCTGTCTCCGTAGTCGAACTGTTCGAGCACCTCCGGGCAACGCGGGCCAACCGGATCAACGATCTTGATCTTCATCGCCTCGTTCATGACCATCGCGTTCGACACGCGATAATTGACGTGGCGGTCGCGGAAGCCGTAGCCGATCACAGTCAATTCATCGATCGTACCGAGGGCAGCCGATAGAAGGGCCAATTTCTCCTCACCTTTCTTCGGGGTCGTTGTCGTGCTGTACTTCCGCCCGCCGGTGAGCACCGATCTTCGAATGACGTCCAGATCACCATCCCGACCGGTGATTATGCGGTCGCGTCCAGATGACACAGGCTTGCCGTTGACAAAGAAGGCCATGCTCTCGATCCGCTCGAACTCACTGATCAATGCCATTGAGGTCGGCTGAGCAAGCCGCGGATTGCAGAGCATCTCGCTGTCCCGATACTCCAGTTCACACAAGCCGCCGTGCAGCCGTACTAGGTTCACGCCCTTCTTGTTCCTGATCCATCCGGAGCCATGAATTTCAAGACCCTGTCGCGGGCAAGACGAGAGGAGGACAAGTTCGGAAAGGTGAAGGTTGCTGAGTGGAAACGCGATCTCGTCAGTATCTCCATATGTGATCGGGATGCCGAGGTCGATCGCCAAGCACTCAAAGTAGATGTCATGGTTGAGCGTGAAGACCCAAGTCTCCTCTGTTGCGTTCAGCAGGTTCTCCAACTGGGAGAAGTTCGGTAGATTCCGCGCATACATCTCGCGGTAGGACACGAGTTGATACTTCGTGAGTAGTTGATGAATCAGTCCGTAGAAGAAGGAAAAGAGGTAGTGATACGAGTCGCGGTCGCTTTGCGTGGCCCCAGCGATATCACCGAGACCTTCCAGCTTGGCAAGAAATACCTCGTAATTCACGCCCCCATTTGTCTTGCAGGCGAGCAGTAGGTCGATGCCACGGTGAATCGCATCACGGTTGATGGGGCGACCCGCGCTGAAAGGGTCATTGTTTGCAAGAACGTCCGCGAGTCGTCGAGCGTTCTTCGGGTTGAAGAGCCCCAGGAAGTCCTCGGTGAGTTCGTTGGCCAACGGCATTCCGAGATCGAATGAGAAGCCAGCGCCAACTAGAAGACCCTTGCGCATCTCAACCTCAAGTCACGGACGAACGGCATGCCCACCGGCCTGGTACCAGCAGCGTCCCGGAGGACGAAGCCCACTTGTCACGTCGGCCGCCACGAATGATACCGCGGACCGGCCGGCTGCGGATCGAGATCGGGGCACGATAAGGGCCTTTCTGGGTCGAGATACGAAGACGAAGATGGTATGGAACTGGCTCGGTCCGGCGAACGGTTTGCGGCTGACTGGTGTCCGCGTCCCGCCGCAGGCGGGTCTGGCGCGTCGGTTGCCCCGCGGCCCGGGTTACTGGTTCGTGTTAATTCAATGTTCCGCAGCCGCGGGAGCAAGCGGCGTGACTGAAGCGGGCATCCAGTCAAGACGCTGGTTGGACCGCCTTCTTGCAGGCGTGGAGACAGGATCGCTAGGCGACCTTCTGGTTGAAGACTTCGACCTCTCGCTCGATTTGAGATCCTTGGTTGTCGCGCTGGATTTCCAAATCGAATCGGGTCTGGAGGTTGATCCAGAACTCCGCAGAGGTCCCAAAAAATCGCGCTAGCCGCAATGCGGTGTCGGCGGAGATTCCGCGCTTGCCGAGGACGATCTCATTGACACGGCGCGGCGGTACGCCAATACCCTTTGCCAAGCGGTACTGGGTCAACCCCAGGGGCTTCAGGAAGTCCTCGAGGAGGACTTCGCCGGGGTGAATGGGAGGCAATTTGTTTCCCACGGCATTCCTCCTAGTGGTAGTCGATGATCTCGACTCCCTCGACTGCCCCGTCATTCCAAACGAAGCAGATTCGCCACTGATCATTGATTCGGATGCTGTGCTGCCCCTCTCTATCGCGGTGGAGTGCCTCCAATCGGTTTCCCGGTGGCACTCGAAGGTCATCAAGCGTGACGGCCGCGTCGAGTTGAACCAACTTGCGCAAGGCCGTTCGCTGGATATCCGGCGGAATCTTCCGCGTCCGCTCACGGCGGAACAGTTTTTCGGTCTCGGGGCATCGGAAACTCCGAATCATGGGTGAATAGTAACGGATGGCGTTATTAGCGTCAAGCGCTTTGTTTGGCGGACTGAATCACTTATGGGGAACCCTTGGTCGAGTCGAAAAGAGCTCTTTGTTCGCGCACATCACGGCTTCGCGAGGAGGCCCTTTGCCGGTCCAACGGTTTGCGCGTCACCGGCGGATGCGTGCCCGGCCGGCCAGGCCGGGTCGGGG
>CAZHDQ010000526.1:0-2738 GCA_964531595.1 uncultured Anaeromyxobacteraceae bacterium | reverse complement strand
GATGGCCATCGAGGCGCTGGGCTTCCGGGGTGGAGCGCACACGACCCCGGTGCTGCAGGCGCTGGCGTCGGGTACGGACCGCAACCGGGCGCAGGCGGCTACAAGGGCGATCGAGGCGCTTCGACGGCGCCAGAAGGGGTCGTTCGAGTGATGTGATGTTCCCTTGTGCCCTATTCCACGCCCAGCATATTGACCAGGAACAGCGACAGGGCGGGCCAGTACGTGATCAACAGCAACGCCACGAACGAAATACCCAGATACGGCAGGACCGCTCGAATCAGGTCGACCACGGGCCTCCGGAAGGCCAACGATCCGACGAACAGATTGACGCCGACTGGTGGGGTATTGAACCCGATCTCCAGGTTGGTCAGGAAAACGATACCCAGGTGGACCGGATTGATCCCGTAGTGCAGCGCCACTGGGATGATGATCGGTACCACGACCATGATGGCCGAGTACACGTCCATCAGCATGCCAACGGCCAGTAGGAAGATGTTCAAGACGATCAGGAACGTCAACGGGCTCGATATGTTGGTGCGGATGATCTCGAACAATTTCTGAGGTACCTCGCGATCGATAAAGAAGTTGGTCAGCGCGGTCGCGGACATCAGGATCAACAGGATGCCGCCAACCAGCACCATTGCCTCGCGAAAGATCGTGGGCAGTTTGCGAATCGGGATATCCCGATAAATGAAGACCTCGACGATCAGCGTGTAAGCCGCGACTAGCGCGGCACCGTCGATGGCCGTGAAGAAGCCGCCATAGATGCCCACGATAACAATCAGGGGAATCGGGATTTCCCAGACCATCTCGCGGGTCGCGGCGCCCAGTTCGCGCCACAGGAACTTCGAGCGTGGCACTTTGTGCTTGATGCCGAAGTAAAGCGCGTACAAGGCGATCATCAGCAGGGCCAGGATGCCCGGGATCGCACCGGCCACGAATAGGCGATCGACCGTGACCTGCATGACCTCGCCACGCGGGGCCGGGGGTGCTGTGGCTGCCGGGGGTGTACCCTCGGTGTCAGTGCCTGCCTGCGCCGCCGCGGCTAGCTTCGCCTGGGTCTCGATAGCTGCAATTTCTGCCTCGGGGTCACCGATGCCCAATTCGGCGAGGATCGCGTCGCCCTCGTCCATGTCGTCATCGGCCTGTCCGACCACGACGGCGCCCTGCCCTTCGTCATCAGCATCGCCGTCCTCGGCGAGCAATCGATCCAGTTCTTCGTCCAGCGCGGCCTGGGCATCGTCGGACTCACGGGCCGCGGGTTGCTCGTCTACTACGGCCACGGCCGCCGTGTCGTCGAACTGTTCCGTGGTCCCGAGTTCGGCCGGGATGGACTGCATAGCCAAGCCGGCAATCATCGCGTAAACGATCAGCGGCAACGATGGCGGGAACAGGATGCCGCGGCTTCCGCCCGAGGTTAGCAGGCCCAGGGTGAAGCGCTCGGGATAGCCATCCTTAAGCAGAGCAGGCAGCAGCAGTCCGCCCAACGCGACGATGGTGACGCCCGACGCACCAGTGAATGCGGTGAATCCGGCGCAAGCGAACAAGGAAACCATCGCCAATCCGCCAGGCAGCCAGCCTACGGCCGCCCGGGACAACCGGACCAAGCGGTTCGGCGCGCCGCTTTCGGCCATCAGGTAGCCGGCCAGCGTGAACAGCGGGATCGCGATGTAGATTGGAGTGGAAGAAACGCCCAGGTAGTACGATGCGAAGAACAGTTCCAGACTCTGCCCGCCAGACAGGTAACCCAGAACGCTGGCCCCGCCGATCACCAGGAACAGCGGCAGTCCGAGCAGGGCCAGTAGCACGATGGCGATGATGCCGAAGGTGATCATAGGTCACCTCCCTCGGTATCGGCGATGGCTTCGGCGGTCGGGGCCTTGGCCGAGCGTTCACCCGGGTCAAAACCGGCCACCGCGAACAGCAGGCGCGCCAAGAAATGCCAGGCCATCAGCCCCAGGCCCGTCGGGATGATCAGCGAAAACCACCAGTCGCGGAAGGCCACGTCGAGGCCAAGCAATCGTCCGTGAAACGAAATCTTGTCCCCGTCGATCATATCGCCAACGTACGACAGTGATACCCGGAGGAACATAATCGTCAACAGTAGCGCGGCCAGGTTGACGATCAACGCAACGATTCTGCGTGCGGCCTCGCCTCCGACGAATCGCGTCACTATATCGATGTTGATGTGGCGAGCCTGGTAACTGGCGACGGCTCCACCCAGGAAGCCCACCCATATGACCAGGTATCGGTTGAACTGCGCCAGTTGCGGAACACCCGCCCCTGCCAGTTTCAGGATGACCTCAACGAACGCCAGCAGTACCATCAAACCGACGACGATTGCCAGGAAGAAGGTTTCGACCTTGGCCAAGGCGCGGTCGATCGATTCGACCAGTCGAGTCATTACGAGCTCCCTCGCCAATGATGGGGGTGGACGACGCCGCAAACCGGCATCACTTGCACTGCCCTTCCAGAAGGCCCTGAACGCGGGTCAACAGTGACTTCGGGAACAGCTTTCCGACTAACAGGTTCGCGGCCGCCTTGCCCTTGGCGCGGAAAGCGGCGATCTGGGCATCATCGGGCGTCACGATGGTCAGGCCCTTGTCCCGGAGTACGTCGATCGACTTGTCGTTCAGTTTGCGCGTCGCGAGGTTGAGTTTGCGGGTGTACGCGCCGACCTTGGACTTCAGCAGGGTCTGCTGCTCCTCCGTAGGCTCCGGCGGCGTCTCTCCCACCTC
>CAZHDQ010000525.1:0-2740 GCA_964531595.1 uncultured Anaeromyxobacteraceae bacterium | reverse complement strand
AATCCTTTCTGACCAAAGGGTTCAAACCCTACTGACCCAGGCGTTGAACCTGCAGGCTGACATGCGGCAGAACATGGAGGCCCAGGTCAAGTTGGTCGCCCGGACGCTGGAACTGGCGACACGGGACGAACTGGCTTCCCTGCGCGTCGTTGTCAAGTCCCTCGAGTCCGAGGTCAACCGACTGCAAAGCGACCTGACGCGTGTGCGCGCCGCGGCCCAACAGCCCGCCTCCGTTAGTCCGGCTGCGAAGCCTGCGGTGAAGCCTGGTCCCAAGCCAGTCCCGAAGCCCGCCCCCAAGCCCAAGCTTGAGGCCGAACCGGCGCCTAAGCCCGCCCGTAAGCCTCGCACCGTCACGGCGAAATCGGCTGCCGAGCCGAAGAAGCCTGGCCGCAAGCCGAAGACGCAGGCGTAAAAAAAACCACATACACCGGTCCACGCGCGAAACCGTGTCCTACCAGTGGTCTATGGGCTTGGTGGGTCAGTGGGGTTG
Organism: uncultured Anaeromyxobacteraceae bacterium; assembly: GCA_964531595.1. Taxonomy (GTDB): domain Bacteria; phylum Myxococcota_A; class UBA9042; order DTJE01; family DTJE01; genus DUVQ01. The sequence continues at coordinate 2,250 of CAZHDQ010000525.1, read as the reverse complement.
GGGTCTACTTTCTGGTGCTTCGGCCTTCGATGGTGAAGTCTCGATATTCGATGGCCAGGCGGGTCGAACGGATCTTTTCGGACGCGCCTGCTTCCAATTGGCGTATCCGCTCGCGGGTCAGGTTCATGATCCGGCCAACGTCCTCCAGGGTCACTGGGCCGCGGTCGGCGATGTCCAGCACACACGTATCAGTCATGTCTTCGGGATCGATGTCCGGGAAGTTCAGTTTGATCGACCCGGTCTTCGGGTTGACGTCCAGGTACAGGTGATACTTGCAGCCCACCCACGGGCACGGTCGCTCGCCGTCCTGGCAGTCGGCGCGTGTCTTGGGCCGAAGCGCGTCCAGATCCATGTCCAACTTGATCCCGTCCGAAAAATCGACCCGTCCCAGTCGCCGTGCGGCGATGGTGCGCGACCGGCGCTTTCCCTGTTGCCGGCCGGGTGCGCGATCCTTGGCGGCTGGCGGGCTTGTCGGTCGATCCTTCGGGCCCATGTTCACGATCCCTGGGCGACAGTTGACAGGAACACTAGCATAAGGCTCAAGCGATGGGAAGCGGCTTCTGATTCCCGGATTCGTTGACCGGCCGCCAAGATCCGCCCATCGCGTTCATCCGGCGATCGGTCCCGAGCCCAGTTCGGGTCGCGGATGGATCCACAGATCGACGGGCACAGGGACTCCCTTCGGGCGGAACGGCAGCGTCACCTTCTGCCCTATCCCTGCCGAATGGTACGCCGCCAGCATGATCTCGAGCACTGCCACACCGTCATCGCCGTCTTCGTTCGGCTTTTCGCCGGTGCGCATGCAGTGGACGAAATGCGCGTCTTCCTGTGGGTAACCGTTGTTCCACAGCCATTCGAAGTCGGGGTACGCCCAGCCGATCGAGTCTTCGGCACCTGGGAAACCCTTTTCCGAGTAAGTCCTTAGCGCATTACCCTTCAGCAGGTCGGCGTACACCACGCCTTCGGTGCCAAATATTTCGAGAGTGCTCTCCATGCCGCCCTTCAGCGCCCACGACGCCTCGACTTGGCCGATCGCCCCGTTCTCGAATTCCATGATCAGGATGACGTGGTCTTCTTCCTTCGTGACATCGCCGTGGAGGTAGGTCCCCATGTGCGCCAGGACCGACTTGACCTTCGGTTTTCCCAGTGCCCACCGGATGGCCTCGATGGAATGGCAGCCCATGTCCATCATGATGCCGCCGCCGGCCAGCTCCGGCTGCCAAAACCAAGGGGAATATGGCCCAGCGTGCTTTTCGCATTGCCGCAACAGGTAAGGCTTGCCGATACCACCGGAATCCAGCAGCTCCTTCGCCCGGATGAATTTCGGCACGAAGCACAGTTCCTCGGCGTAACCGAGCACCAGCCCCTTTGCCCGGGCCAATTCGGTCATCGCCTGCGCGTCATCCAGCGTCAGTGCCAGCGGCTTCTCACAGATTACGTGCCGCCCCGCGTTCATCGCGTCCATCGCAACTTTCGCGTGATGGCAGTTCGGGATGCCGATGACGACTGCGTCGATTTCCGGATCCGCCAGCATCGCCGTATGTGACGGGTACGTCTTAGGGACGTCGAACATCTGGGCGAAGCCTTGTGCCCGCTGATGGTCTACGTCGGCGATGGCGATGACTTCGGCGCCGGGCACCGTCCGCAGCGCGTCCAGGTGTACCTTCGAGATGAATCCCGACCCGATCAGCCCGAACCCGATTCGCTTGGCTTCCATGCGTATCCCCCGGTTGGCGTTTTTTGGTTGACCTTTAGTGTGCCACCTACGCCTCAGCGCAGGTCGCCCGCCAGTCGCTGAACCTTGGCGATCGCGGCTACGATGTCATCGACATCCTTCTTGGTGCCCGACAGGTGCGAATAGTGCATCCACACCGCCTGATCGTACGCCGCCTGCTCGGCGACCGGGCACGAACCCACTGTCGCCGACAGGATGCCTTCGCCGTATCGTTCGCGCAGTTCCGGGTATTCGTCGGACGTCGCGTTCATGATCGGGATCTGGTAAAGCGGGGTATAAAACGGCCCGTCCAGTTCCACGCCTTCCTTTTCCAGCGCCTCCAGAAAACGGTCCCGGTGGATGCCGGCAAACGCCTCGCTGTCGAACTTCATGATCGTCTGGTAAGTGGTCATCCGCGTCGTCCGCGGGTCGGTGTCCAGGACGCGAAGGCCTTGGACCTCGGCATGCAGTACCTGCTTGAAATACGCGTGCATCTGGGCCCGCTTTTGAGTGGCCTCGTCCAGTCGGTCCATCTG
>CAZHDQ010000524.1:0-2744 GCA_964531595.1 uncultured Anaeromyxobacteraceae bacterium | reverse complement strand
TCTCCCCGGCACCCGGTAGCCGGAAATGCCGCATGGGTGCAAGCGCGGCCGCCCCACTTTTCTTGACACGCCCATCGACGGATGCGAACATGACCCCGGCCACAACTGGACATGTTGAATGGGCCTGTTCAGCGGTCGTACACATCTGGTCGGCCTCGACATCGGATCGAGCGCCATTAAATTGGTTCGTCTCCGGCAGGCGTCCGGCTCCTGGGAGCTCGTGGCGTTCAGCCTGGGGCATCTACCGCCCGACGCCATCGTCGATGGTCGCGTGATGAATTTCGCGGTCGTCATCGAGCGTCTCCGCGAGGTCATGCGCGAGGCCGGCGTCAAGGACACCGATTGTGCGCTTGCCATTTCGGGTTCGTCCTTGATCATCAAACGCCTGTCCCTGCCCGAGATGACACGCGCGGAACTTGACGATTCAATCCTCTGGGAAGCGGAACAGTACATTCCCTTCGATATCAAGGATGTGAACGTCGATGCCCAGATTCTAAATCCGCGCGCCGGGCAAGGTCAAATGGATGTCCTGATGGTCGCGGCCAAGAAGGATGTCGTTAACGAATACGTGTCGGTCGCGATGGAGGCGGGACTCAAACCCGCCGTTGTCGACGTTGCGATTTTCGCGGCCTTGAACATGTTCGAGGTCAACTACGCAGTACCGGCCGACCAGACATCTGCTCTCCTGAACGTCGGCGCCAACACCATCAACGTCGGCGTTATTTCAGGCGGCGCTGTCGCATTCACACGTGATATCAGCATCGGTGGCTCACAACTTACCGCCGAGATCCAGCGACACTTCAACGTCAGTCACGAAGAGGCTGAGGCGTTCAAGACCGGCGCCGAATCCAGCCTGTCCTCGTCTACGATCGCCCGCGAGGTCAACAAGATCGCCGACCGCGTGTGCGATACCCTGGTCACCGAGGTTCAGCGTTCGCTGGACTTCTTCGTTGCGACATCAGTCAAGGCGGACATCCAACGCATCTACCTCACTGGTGGCTCCGCGCAATTGCCGGCCTTGATCCGAGCGCTGGAACGCCGGATGGAAGTGCAGGTCGAACTGGTGAACCCGTTCAGGAATATTTCGGTCGATGCCCGCAAGTTCGACATCGACCTGCTGCAACGCGCCGCACCCGTGGCAGGCGTCGCAGTCGGACTTGCACTCCGTAGGACGGGGGATGCGGCATGATCAGAATCAACCTGATCGGTCTAAAGACCAAGCGGGCAAAGCAGACCACCAAGGGTGGCCGCGGCCAGATGCTTCTGTTCGCGGCGATCATCCTGGCGGAAGTCGCATTCCTTTTCCTTTGGCACCAGCGGCTGTCGAGCGAACTGGAAGACGCCAAGAAGCGCACGCATGACGCCAGCGCAAAGATCGACGATCTGAGGCGGGTCAAGGTCGCGTGGGAGACTTGGCTCGCCGAGAAAGCCGACATCGAGTCGCAGGAGCAGGTCTTCGACCGTCTCCGCGCCGATCAGCTTGGCCCGCCGGCAATGCTCGAGTACATCACGTACGCACTGACGCCCTTGATCGAATCGCCTGCGGGTAGCGACGAAGCGCGCGCGCAGGAATTGATCGGTTGGAATCCGAAATGGGACCCACGTCGCGTATGGGTGCGTTCCATTCGCGAGGATGCCGGCAAACTGATCGTCATGGGTGCAGCGGTCGACCACGAAGACGTCGCCGAGTTCTACCGGCGCCTCGAGGCGTCCGGCTTCTTCTCGGCGGTTGAACCAGGCAGCCAGACTCGCAAGGTCCACCCCGACCTCAGCGTAAAGTACGTCGAATTTGAGGTCACCATGGGTCTTTCATATCTAGCAGTGCTTGAACCTGCCGACCAGGCGGCCGCCGCCGAGGGCGACGCGACCAGCGAGCCGACCCAGGCGCCTACGCCACCCGGCACAACGCCCCCGGGCGCCCCGGCAGCACCTGGTACCCCGTCGGGTCCCGGCGTACCCGTTGCCCCTGGCGCGCCTGTCACGCAAGCTCCGGCCGTCGATGCAAACGCAGTCACCATGCTGGCGGCTTCTGCCCGGATGGGGAGGTGACCCATGAATCGGTTCCTCCAACTTCCTCTGCCACAGCGACTCCTGCTCGTTGGTATCGTCCTGGCGCTGCTGGGCGCCGGTGCGTATTTTTTGCTGCTCAGCCCAATTAGCGACGGGATCTCGCAGCAGGCGCGAAAGTACAAGACGTTGATGGGCGAATACGCGATGCTCAAGGAATATGACTCGCCCGAATTCAAGGAAAACCTGGACCGAGAACGCGCCGAGGCCGTAGCGAAGCGTGCCAAGTATGCCAAGATGCTGCCGCCCGAACGCGAGTTACCGGACCTCATTTCATCCATCAAGGCCGATGCCGACTCAACCGGCTTGGTACTGGTCCGTTTTTCCCCGGGTGGCGGGCGCCAGCAGGTCGAGGCCGGCCCCGGTTATCGGGGGCTTCCTTTCTCGATAGAGGTTCTTGGCACCACTCACCAGGTTATCGCCTTCTTCCAAGCCCTTGCTGCGCCCAGCAAGCGCATCGTCAACGTGAAGGACCTGGACCTGCGGGTCGTGGCGCCGACACAGGCCGAACGAACCGCCAGCGACGTGGGCACGCTACGAATCTTACTAGAGCGTGAGCGAACCCGCGGTCTGACGCCCACCGAGCGGTATGCCAAGGCCGTCCTGCTGTTCTCCGAAGTCGCTGAACGCTCTGTGATCCAGGCTCGGTTCACGGCGATGGCGTACGTCTACACGGG
>CAZHDQ010000523.1:0-2745 GCA_964531595.1 uncultured Anaeromyxobacteraceae bacterium | reverse complement strand
GGGGACGCTAGGTCGCTGCGCCGGCCACCCCGACCGGACCCGCGAGACGCTGGTGATTGTCGCCGGGAAATAAGGACAAGAAGGAGGCGTTTCGAGGGTAGGTGGATGCCTCGTCGTCCCTTTTATTTCAATTGGTTATGACTCGTCTTGTTGAAGGGCGACTCAAACAACGAGGCGAATCAATCATGCCGCAAGGAAGACTTCCGTTCCAGTACGAAGTCGAGGGTGGGTCGAGCAGGCTGAGGAAATCTTTCGACCGGCACGTGGTGGCACGAAATGGCGGCCAGGGCTGGACCGACGGACAGATGGGAAAGTCCTTCGTGATGCTCAACCTCGCGGGCGGAACTGACCGGGCTGCCGCGGCCGAAGCGATGGGAGATGGCACGCCGCCTCGTCATTCGGCTGCCAGGGCGGCAACCGATGGCCGGATTCCTTATCGAGATACGACGGAGGATTGTAGAAATGGTGCCCATTCCATCGGGCTGACCCGCCCGGGGTAGGGGCGTCAAAAAACAGTCGTGGTGGCCACCAGCGGTGCACGGGTCTGTCCGAAAACCCTCTCCGCGTCCGAAAAAGGGCGTCTGGATGTGCAGATCCTGGGATGTCACGGGCCAATCGGCCTGAATGCGGCACGAATGTGACCGCTGATACCCCATATACGTCGCAAAGACCATCCCGAGAGGAGAACGCTCGACCCTGGTGGTGGATTACGGACCCTAGCGCGTCTTGCCATCTTCGCGCTGTTGCATCAGGTTCTTCGCCCCACGGGCGATGAAACCCGGGACGTCCTTTGACTGGGCCAGGTGCTTCACGTCGCGGTTCATCAAGGTGCGCAGGAAGGTCATGGCCTGGTTGGGCGGGCATTTAGGATTCCCGGCCAGCGACAACCGAACGCCATAGTTCTTGGTCCAGTCCCGATTGAACGCGATGGACCTGATGATTTCCTCGTTCAGGTTGCGCGACTTGGCGTACAGCGAAATTTCTTTGTCGTTCAGGCGCGGGCTCTTCAGGACCGCCATATAGACCATCCGGCGCGTGTCTCGGATAAGCAGCACGCGAACCTCGCTGTTCCCTATCAGGGCCGCGCGCACCTTCTGGGCTACGGACATCTGGGCGACCTTCTTCCACAACGCCGCCGACTTGTCGGCCGCCGGTTCGGCATCCGGTTCGATGTCCTGCGAAATGGCGTCATCTTCGGTATCGGCGATTAATCCGGCAAACGCATCCTCGTCCAGTCCTTCCTCCAGAACCTCTTCGCCCTGGACGATCGTTGTGACAGGAGCATCCTCGGCTTGCGCCGTGGGCTCGGCCTCGGGGGGTGCGGTTTCTGCGGCTGGAACCACCGGTTCGTCCGGTGGTGCTTCGTCGGTCGTCGGCGCCAAATCCCCGTGGTGCTTCAGCCGGTTTGCCGCATCCTTACCCAGGATCGACTCGACGATTTCCAGGTACCCGGGGATGTGCGACAGGTCGATACCCAGGCGAACGGCGTTCTCGAGCACGTTACTGACCGTGCCCATGCGCGTTTCGCTGTTGTAGTACAGCCCTTCTACTATTCTAGGGAAGCGGGCCATTCGTTCCTGGTTCGCAGCGATCTGGTCCAGGACGGACCCCTTGGCGGCACCGGCGATCCACGCGACGGTCTCGTCAGCCGCGTGCCGGTTCGCCGCGATCAGTTCCACCAGCCCCTGGCGCTTTCCGTGGCCACGGGCCAAGAGGTCCAGAACGCCCGGTTCGGTATGGACCTGCACCGTTTGGGAAAGCACGTTCCATGGGATGTTGTCGATGCTGTCACGGGCGGCAGCAACCACGTCGTCGTTTTTGTCGAAAGTCAGGAACGCAAGCGTGGTCAACAGATCGGCAGGGGCCATCGGCACCACCGCACGTGCGACCGTCAGGCGGCGTTCGGTAGGGGAATCCGCAGCAACTGCCTGGCGGACGCCCTCGGGAAGGGATTCAGCGGAAAGCGGCACGATATCTACACGGATCATCGCAAGTCACTCCTGGGACGTCATCATGACAATCGTCCTCGTTGCGGGTCTGGAAGGCAAGAGGGGCGGGGACCCGGAATCCATCGTCCGCTGACAGACAGTGGACTTTGGGGTCGGACGTGGGAAAGGCCTAGTCCTCTTCTTCTTCCAACTTAGCTTCAGCGATCAACTTCTCGGCCAGGTTCGGCGGCAATTCTTCGTAGTGATCGAATTTGCTGCTGAACGTGCCGCGATCGGACGTCATCGACCGCAGGTCGGTCGCGTAGGTCTGGACTTCCGACATCGGCACCAGGGCCTTGACGATCTGGATGCGCGCCTTCGCGTCGGTGCCAGTGATGCGGCCACGGCGCGAACTGACGTCGCCCATGATGTCGCCCAGGTTTTCGTCGGGAATCGAAATCGTCAGTTCCATGACCGGTTCAAGGATGACCGGCTTGCACAGTTTGAAGGCTGCCTTGAACCCGCGAGAACCCGCCATTTCGAACGAACGCCCGTCCGAGTCGACATCGTGGTACTTGCCGTCGACCAGTTTCACCTTGAAGTCGACGACGGGGTAACCAGACACTACACCGCGGTTGATCGAATCGCGAATGCCCTTTTCGACAGCCGGGATGAACTGGCGCGGGATCGAACCGCCGAAGATCGCGTCCTCGAACACGAATCCGGTGCCGCGGGGCGCGGGTTCCATGTCGATGTAGCAGACGCCGAACTGGCCGCGACCACCGGACTGTTTCTTGTGCTTGCCTTCGGCGTTCTT
>CAZHDQ010000522.1:0-2746 GCA_964531595.1 uncultured Anaeromyxobacteraceae bacterium | reverse complement strand
GACGACTTCGATGTTGCGGTGTTGGGGCTGTCGCCATTTTTGCGGCCTGAGGCGCCAGACACGCATGTTGTCGAATTGGTCCGCGAACTGCGACGCCGTTATCCGGGAGCCTCGCTGGTCGGCGCCGATTGCCACGCAGGCGGGATGCACTACGCAGCCTACGATGGCGGGGCAGCCTTGTCAGCGATGGAGGGCCTGGACGCCATCGTTCGCCACGCCGGGGAATCGGTGCTCGGCGATCCGGAACGCTTGGTCGGATTGAAGGCCACGGGGTGCGTCATCGACGACTCCGGCCTCGCTGACTCGCCCGTTTTTCCGGCATTCGAACTACTAAATACCCGGCACTACGGGACATTTTTGTGGCGCATGTTCGCCGATGGGCGTTTTGCGAATCCCTTCGGGATCGATGCGACGACCCGGCCCTTCATGGCCTCGACTGGGTGCCCTCACCGCTGCACGTTCTGTTCGTCGAATCCCGGATGGCGGGCCACCGGCCGCAAAACGCATCGGGCCGTACCCCTGCCGCAGGTCGAGGCGTGGGCCTACCTGGCTTCCCGAGGCCTGGGGGCACGCAAGCTGTTCGTCATGGACGACGTGGCGAACCTGCGGCCTGATTTCGAAGACCTGCTGGACGTGTTCAACCGCCTGGACCTGCGCTACGAGTTTCCGAACGGCCTGCGTGCCGATCGCCTGACGGCTGGGGCCATCAGTCGCATGAAGGACCGCGTGTCGGTGTTGTCACTGTCGGCGGAAAGTGCCAGCGCCGCGCATCTGGCGGGCCCGATTGGCAAGCGACAGGACCCTGATACCGTCCGTCAAGCGGTTGCGTGGGCCGCCGAGGCCGGCGTACCGACCATGGTGCATTACATCGTCGGATTTCCCTGGGAAACGCCTGCGGACGTCAATGCGACGCTGGCGATGGCCTGGGAACTGTACGAACGCCACGGCGCCCGCCCGGCTGTCCAGTTTGCGACCCCGCTTCCAGGGACCGACCTTTGGGATCGCTGCGCCGCGATGGGGCTATTACCCGAAGGTGCGGCGACTTCGGACAGCGGCACGCGTTTCCAGCACGAGCCGTCGTTTTCCCCGCCCGCGATCCCCGACGGTTGGCTCCAGGCGGCGCGACGCTCACTGGACCTGAAGCTTGGTGCCGCCTCCGAGCGCAAGGTGATCATCAACATCACCTACGAGTGCATCAACAACTGCCGCTTCTGTGCGATCGCGAATCGCGTGAGACGCGGCATCCCATACGACCGCCTGGACCAAATCCTCCAGGAGCACCGCGCGCAGGGCATCGAAGCCCTTGATATCGATGGTGGCGAGCCGACGCTGCACCCTGATTTGCACCGGACGCTGGTGCGGGCGGTGGAACTGGGTTACCGACGCATCAACGTAACGACGAACGGGCGCCGATTGGCGGATCCGGAAGCGGCCCGTGCGCTGCTGGCCACAGGGCTGACCAGCCTGTCGGTTTCGCTGCACGGCGACATAGCGCGGGTGCATGACGACCTGACCGGGGTGCCGGGGTCGTTCAAAGAAACGATTGCCGGCATCCAAAACAGCATCGATGCCATTGCACCTGGCCAGGACTTCGGTGTCAATGTGACGATCACCAGCCAGAACGTGGATCGCCTGGAGCGGTTGGTCGGCCTCGTTTACAAGATGGGGGTTCGCAAGGTCAACCTGCAGTTCCTGACGCCGTTTGGCGCCGCCCAGCGTGATTTACTGCCGGACCCTGACACTGCGACTAAGTCCGTTGCGCGCGTGCTGGACCGGTTCGGACCGAAGATGACGATCTTCGTGGTCAACGCCCAGTTTTGTCAGTTGCCTGGGTACGAGGCGTTTCTGGCGGCGGATGTCCAAAAACTGGGGCGGACGATGGTGTTCGTGACCGACCAGGAAGTGAATCTGTTTGACTACCTGGCGTCCCGGCGCGTTCGGCGCGACGTGTGCCGCGATTGCGCGTACTCGCTGGTGTGCGAGGGTTTCTTTGAATTCGGAGAGGGGCCTTCCGATGCATGACGAAAGCACGATGCAGGTGGCGCGCGGCGACTATGCCGACGTGATGGTCGACGTGATCATGGGCTACGAATGCAACGTCAAGTGTGACTACTGCTCGGTTGCCGACGAGATGCGGGCGCACAACATGACCACGGCCGAGGTACTGGCTGAACTGACCCGTGCCCGGGCGCTGGGTATCCGGAAGGTGGCGTTCGGTGGCGGTGAACCGACGATCCGGCGCGACCTCTTTCCTTTGGTCCGCTGGTGTCGCGAACGCGGGTTCGATGACGTCAAGGTGTCCAGCAACGGCCTGATGTACTCGTACGAAGCGTACGCTCGCGGCATCGTCGATGCCGGCGTAACGCGCTTTCACGTTTCAGCCATGGCGCACACCGCTGCGTTGTATGAAAAAATCCTGGGTCTGAAGGGCAGCCTGGACCTGGTCGCCCGTGGCGTGGACAACCTGGTCGCGCTGGGCCAGGTGCCGGTTCTGGACCTGATCGTCAAGGACGATACCTGGCCTCACCTGCCGGACATCATCCGGTTTTGGGCTGCGCATGGCGTACGGACCTTCCCGCTGTGGTTGGTGTCGCTGACTGACCGCAACGCGGCCAACGTGACCTCGTTGCCCCGGGTTTCAGATATTCGCCACAAGTTGTTGCAGGCGTTCGATGTAGGCGAGGAACTGGGTCTGACGGTGTATTCCCGCCACATCCCGCGCTGCATGCTGAAGGGGCGCGAGGAC
>CAZHDQ010000521.1:0-2762 GCA_964531595.1 uncultured Anaeromyxobacteraceae bacterium | reverse complement strand
AGGCGTTCAACACCGAGCCTCGCTGGAATGGCGACGACCGCCCGGCATCCCAGGTCTACCGGCACGTATCGTTCGCGTCCGGTGGTTCCCGGTTCCTGGGCCATGAATTTGATCTGATCATCGGCTGGCAAGCAGCATCCTGGATTCGGTTGGACCTGGAATACGGGTTCTTTGCGCCTGGGGCGCGGGCGAGCGGTGCGCAGTTGCTGTCAATCGCGCAGGTCCAGGACCCACAGACTCAAACGATCCGTGACACATGGGCGAGGGACGGCTGGATGGGCAGCGATTGGGCCCATCGTGGCTACCTGGTGGCGACGGTCGGTTTCTGAGAACCGGCGGGGGTTAACTGTGACCATCGAACACGAGGGCAGGACCGATACCGGGCGCGTGCGCAGCAAAAACGAGGACTGTTTTGCCTGCATCCCTGAACTGGGGCTTTTCATCGTGGCCGATGGTATGGGCGGCCACAAGGGAGGGCAGGAGGCCAGCCGGCGCACCTGCGAGGCCATCGAGGCCTTTGTCCGTGCGCGGGCGGACCGCCTTCGGGACCTTTCTGGCGAGCCATTGCCAGTCCATCGACGGCAGGTGCTCCGCCTGCTCGGCGAGGCGGTGCGTTCCGCGAACGACCGCATCGTGCTGGCAGCCGAACAGAACCCTGAACTGGATGGTATGGGATCGACGGTCGTCGTGGCGCTGGTTGCGGGCGATCGGGCCTTCATCGCTCATGTCGGCGACAGCCGCGCGTACCTGCTGCGTGATCGTGCGACGACCTTGTTGACCGAGGACCATTCGTTGCTGTTTGAACTGATCCGCCAGGGGCGCCTGACGCGTCAGTCGGCGGCCCGCTTCCCTATGAAGAACGTCGTTACCCGTGGGTTGGGCACGCGTGGGGCCGTCGAGGCCGACACACTGGAATTGGCGTTGCTGCCCGGGGACCGCCTGGTGTTGTGTTCGGACGGATTGCATTCGTACGTGGATGACGACCGGCTATTTGGCCTGGCTGGTGAGGCACCGATCGCTACGGTCGCGGACCGATTGATTCAGGTTGCCCTGGACGGTGGCGGATCAGACAACGTCACGGTCGTCGTTATCCAGGTCAAGGCGATCGATGGTGACCCGCAGGCAGTCCGGATGCGTGACGAGCGGGTGCGGTCCATACCCATTTTCCGCGGGTTGTCGGTATCCGAATTCCTGCGTCTGCTGGCGGCATGTGACCATCGCTACCTGACGGCCGGGGAAATGCTGTTCCAGCAGGGGGAGCCAGGCGACGGCATGTATGGGGTAATCGAGGGCGCGGTCGAGATCCGAAACGGGGATGGTATCGCGCAGCGTTTCGGTGCCGGAACGCACTTTGGCGAGATGTCGCTGTTGGAGGAACGTCCACGACTGGTGTCGGCGGTTGCGGCCGAGGACACCGACCTTTTCGTGCTGACCCGCAGGACTTTCGAAGGGTTGCTTGGCGAAAGTCCATCGGTTGCTGCGCGGATCCTGCGTCAAGTGGTGCTGATGCTGGCGCATCGGTTGCGCGATGCGAACGACGAGCGGGTGATTCTGAAGGGAATGCTGCACGCGCAGGCCGTCGATTCGCCCCGGATCATGTCGTCCGATATGCTCGAAGATGAAGAGCCAGATGCAGAGGAGGAAGCGCCCGATGCATAGGAAATCCAATTTTTGCCTAGTGGCATTCGTGGCCGCCGTGTCGTTGGCGGTGGCCTTGGTGGCATGTACGTCCGGCAAGAAGAAGTCCGTTAGCAAGGTCGATGATGGATTGACCGGCGGGACGCTGGTGTTCAGCGACGATTTCGAGCGCGAGGCTATCGGCGATGACTGGCTTCAGCGCAGCGGAAAATGGCGGTTGGTCGACGGTACGCTACACGTCCAGGGTGACAAGAACGACGGCATCTGGTTGAACCGGCCACTGCCCGAACGCGTCCGGATCGAATTCGACGCCCGCAGCGAAAGCCCCGACGGCGACCTGAAGTTCGAGATTTTTTGCACCGAACAACGTCATCAGACTGGATACATAGCGGTCCTGGGCGGGTGGCAGAACTCGATCAGCATCATCGCCAGGTTGGACGAGCACGGCGAGGATCGGAAGGAAGCGGACGCGCAGGTAGACGTGGGCAAGGTGCACCGGTTCGTCGTCGTGCGCACGGACGACACCCTCCGGTGGTTCGTGGACGGGCAATTCGTCTTGCAGTACAAGGACCCGGCCCCGATTCGAGGCGCATATTTCGGTTTCAACAACTGGGCGTCGAGCGCGTTCTACGACAACCTGGCGATCTATCAGTTGCCCTAGCCAGCCCCAATTCACCTCTTCGCCGCGATTCGGCCGGCGATCCAATCACCTGTCACCAGACAGGCTCAGTCGCGCCTGCACCCCGCGCCTTGTAGCCGGGCCGTCTCGACGGTCTCGCGACGACGCTCCATGAATAACCCGGGATCATGCAAACTGGCTGGCGAGAGCGTCCCGTTGCGCTTGGCCAAACACACTATCTCCTCGCCTTTCAGCGACCCCGCGTGCGTGTAGCGTGGCGGGGGTGGTTTCACCCTTGGTACCGGTCGTGGGCTTGTCGGGGTAAGTGGGTATCGTCGATGGCGGATTTGAGCTTGGCTCTGTCTTAGAACTAGAAGTTGAAGTCGGCCGCGACGCCGGCTTCGCCATTTTGGCCGGAAGTGCCCAGAGACGCGCCGCCAAGGCCGCCTGTGCCACCCGATCCGGTGCCCTCAAAGATAAGTCCGGACGTCTTGTAATCGCCAAG
>CAZHDQ010000520.1:0-2773 GCA_964531595.1 uncultured Anaeromyxobacteraceae bacterium | reverse complement strand
AACATGTACGCCGCTGCTTGGTGGTACAGATCCGGGTATAGGGGCTGGCCAAAGATGTCGTTATAGAAGATCCGTTCCACGAAGCCGAGATTTGCCCCGGGGCGTATGTTCGTTGCAGACGTCGAATAGCCGCCGGTCAATCCGGTACACATGCGGTTGATCACCACGATCAGGCGCTTGGTCAGGCATTGTGGCGTCACGTCAATTCCCCAGCCGGATGTAAAGACGCAGGTTTTCCCGGATGTTGTTTTCAGCCAGCTTCAGGGCCGCGATCTCGCCGAAATCCAGCCACACGCCCCCGCAGGTTGGGCAGTAATCGACGATGATGCCTGCCGCGTCTACCGGTTCCATCAATGTGCCATCAGCGGGGCAGGGCATTTCGCGGTCCCGTTCGGTGGTCGGGATTGTGTCGATGTCTGGTTCGTCCAGTACGATTTCCCGGGCGATCCGCGCCATGTCGACCAGCGCGGCCAGTTCCCCCTTGTCCAAAAACAGGCCTCGGCATTGGGGGCAGCGGTCCAGGTTCTGGCGGCGAACGGTTACTGGGTCCAGGGGGATGTGACAGGCAGGGCACGAGCGCATGAGGCGCCTCGGAAAAGGTCGCAGCCAGGATACCACGGGGCGCGTTCGGATCCAGGTGCCTTGGACCCCGTCGCCCGCCCGAATCTGCTTGACGCACTGCCCCTGCGCGGATAGGTTTGCGTCGACTGAAACCTGCCGGCGGAGGCAAGCATGGGCCGCGCGAATACCGACACCCCCGATCTGAAGTCCTGGAAGGACGATCCTAACAACGACAAGCCGGTTTGGATTGGTCTGGGCGTCGTGTTCGCGTTCCTGCTGATCCTGCTGGCAATCGGTACCACGATGCGTCCGTAGCCCCGCGAAGGCGGGTCGGTGCCTACCCGGGCGGCCCTGGCCGCGTGAAGGAGGGATCATGGCCAACGAGTACAAGCCCTACGTCGACCCGAAAAGCGACATGAAGGAACTGACGCTGCCGCCCCTAATCCTGGGTGCGATCATGGCGATCGTGCTCGGGGCGGCCAACACCTATCTGGGCCTGAAGGCAGGCATGACGGTCGCGGCCACGTTCCCGGCGGCGGTCATCTCGATGGCTGTGCTGCGGGCGTTTCGCGGCAATATCCTGGAAGAAAACATCGCTCGTACAACCGGAGCGGTAGGCGAGGCGTTGGCTGCCGGTGCGATCTTCACGATCCCGGCATTCATCATCGTGGGCGTCTGGGATGACCTTTCACTGTTTTCGACCAACTGGTTCATGGCGACCGGCCTGCTGCTGGTCGGCGGTCTGCTGGGCGTGCTCTTGATGATCCTGCTGCGTCGTACGTTCATGGAAGACACCAGCCTGCCGTTCCCGGAAGCGGTGGCATGCACGGAAATCGTCAAGGCGGGGCAGGGCGGCCAGACCGGCGCGGGTTCGGTCTTTGCGGCGATGGGCATTGCGGGCTTGGTCGAATTCTTTAAGAACCCCAACGGGATCCCAATCATCGGCGGTGCCGCGCGTGGTGCGTTCAAGCTGGGCGCGTCATCCAAGGGCGTGTTCCCGTTCTTTACACCAGAACCGTCGCCGGCGTTCCTGGCGGTCGGCTACATCATCGGGCCCAAGTTGGGCGCGCTTACCGCTGCGGGTGGCGTCTTCGGCTGGATGTTCCTGATGCCGGTCCTGCTGTACGTGGTGGCGCTGCGCGACCCGACGATGGGCGCGGAATTGAATACGATCGTCGCGAATGGCGATTGGGCCGCTTTGTTCGGCGGGGCGGGCTCGTTCGCCGGGCTGAACATCCTGTATAACGAAAACATCAAGATGATTGCCATCGGGGCCATGATCATCGGCGCCTTCTTCACGCTGTTCAAGATGCGCAACAACCTGATCACCGGCATCGGCCGGTCGGTCAAGTCGCTGGGCGGTGCTGCGGCGTTGGCCGGTACCGCCGAGGTCCGCACCGAAAAGGATCTGGACTTCCGCCTGGTCATGGTGGCCGTGGGCTTGATGACTCTGGCGATGCTGGGCTTGTACGTGATCCTGTGCAAGGACTTCACAGTGGCTTTGGTCGTCACGATCGTGATGGGGATCATGGCGTTCCTGTTCGCTGCGGTGGCGGGTTTCCTGGTGTCGGTCATTGGATCGTCATCGAACCCGATCTCGGGGCTGACTCTGTCGACGCTGCTGATCGCCGCGGGCCTGCTGGTTTTGCTTGGCATGGGCGGCGGCTACCTGGACGACGGCGTGACGATGTCCGAAACGATGAGGACCGGCGTGCTGGCCGTGTTGGGCGTCGCGACGGTCGTGTGCTGCGTTGCGGGTGTGGCCGGCGACATGGCGCAGGACTGGAAGGTCGGGCACATGCTGGGCGGTACCCCTTGGCGGATGGAAATCGGCGGCTTTATCGGCGTCATCGCGGCGGCTTTTGTCCTGGTGTCGGTCATCACTCTGCTGCACGAAACGACGCCCGGCGGCATCGGCGGCGATATGCTGCCGGCACCCCAGGCGGGTCTGATGGCGACGACCGCCAAGGGCATCATTTCCGGCCAATTGCCCTGGGAACTGATCTTTATGGGCATGTTGTTCGCAGTGGCATTGATCTTCGTAGGTGTGCCCAGCCCGATGCTGGTGGCGGTCGGCATGTACCTACCCTTCGCGACCATCGTGGCGATCTTTACCGGTGGCGTGATCCAGTGGGCGGGCAGCAAGGTCGCTCGGCGCATGGGTGCCAAGGATGAAACCGTGCTCAGCGACGTCTACGAATTCCCCATCGAA
>CAZHDQ010000519.1:0-2782 GCA_964531595.1 uncultured Anaeromyxobacteraceae bacterium | reverse complement strand
CTTGGAAACCTTGAAGATCAAGATTTACGGGTTCTTCACGGGAAGGGATTACATCCCGTATCAGCCCCGGATGCGACGCTCGCTGTACAACCAGCGACGCCGAGGCAAGTCCCCGGGGGGAAGATGAGTGACTCTTCGTGCCGAGTGGATTACCGGAAGGTCCTCCTGGTGCGGGTGGCGTCATCGATCCCGAGCAGCACCCGAAACATGCCCATGGGGTTGATGGCCCTGGCCGCGTATGTCCGCGAGAAACAACCGGAGTTCCAGTTCCAAATCCTGGACCAGACCGTTGACAACCGCGTAACAGAAACTGCGATCGTCGAAAAGGTTGCGCAGGAAGGAATCGGCGTTCTCGGCCTCAACGTCCTGACGTGTACGGCACGGGAGGCTGACGAGGTTGCACGCACGGTGAAAGCGCGGTCGCCCGGAACGATCATCGTGGTCGGGGGGCCACATCCGAGCACCGACCCGGAGGGTTCACTCAGGGAACCGGCGATCGATTTCGGGATTGGCGGCGAGGGTGAGATTCCCTTCAACGGTTTCCTGGCCAGCCTGGTGAGTGGCGGTGACCCCGGGGATATACCCGGCGTTCTTGCGCGCCGGCCCGGAGGGGTGAATTGGATCGCCCCCGGTGCCGTTATCGAGGATTTGGATCAGTTGCCGAGACCTGCATTCGACCTGATCGAGCCCCGCGTTTACTGGAAGCACCAGGGGTTCGCTTTCGTTGGGCACCGGCCGTACTTTCCGCTGTTCACATCCCGAGGATGTCCTTACCAGTGCACATTCTGCCACAAGGTCTTTGGAAGCCGGTTCCGGGTGCGCTCCCCGCAGAAACTGATTGAGGATGTTGAGGACCTAGCACGCCGCTACGGGGTTCGGGAGTTCGAGATCCTCGACGATGCCTTCAACATAAATGAAGGGCGTGCACTGGAATTCCTGGACGACATCCGGACACGACTTCCAGGTTCGAGGTTGCTGTTTCCGAACGGCCTGCGCACGGATCGGATATCGCACGCCTTCATTGATGCGATGGTGCGAGCCGGAGTGACTTGGGTTTCGATTGCGGTCGAGTCAGCCAGCCCTCGAATCCAGAAACTCATCAAGAAGAATCTGGACATAGAGAAGGTTCGGGACAATATTGAGTACGCTAGCCGACGCGGCATCTTCTGCTATGGATACTTCATAGTTGGTTTCCCAACGGAAACGGCTGCCGAATTGAAAATGACGGTTGACTTTGCCTGCTCATCGCGGTTGCATGCGGCATCGTTCTTCCTGTTGACCCCCTTTCCGGGCACCCAGATATGGCAAACGCTCCAAGAGGAGCAACGTGCGACCTTGTCTCAGGTCGACTCCGATTGCCTCCAATACTGCTCCAACGTGCTGAACCTCACAGCGGTTTCGGACGAGGGATTCAGGCGGATCCAAAGGAACGCCTTTCTTCGTTTCTACCTCAACCCCTGGCGTCTGATTCGCCTGCTGTGGAACCATCCACATCCTGTACCGGCGGTGTTCCTGGGGGCAAGGCAGATACTTCTTCGACTGGCCGGACTGCGGGCGGGTCATTACGTCTGATCAAGGGGAATCCGAGCGCCTCGACCAGGTGGCGATCCGCCGGCAACTTCGTTCTGCGGGCCGCGAGACGCCCTCCCGCTTGCGCCCGGACACTGCCATTGAACGTCTGGAGATCGACACCAGCGGACCCCAAATAATCCTTCACGCAGGACACTTGCCGGTCGAACTCCGACTTGATCGCGGCGTGGTTGTGATCCGTCCGAGTGAACCTGAGCAACAACTCGGTCCCGTGGACATGCCCTCTCGGTGGGTTCATCGTGCAACTCGACGGCTGGAGTCGGAAGACGCCACTATCGCCCTCGAACGGCACATGGTAGACAGGCTCCCCCGGCGTTGCTACATCTTGGGAGGCTTACGGGGCCACGCCACGTACTTGTCCAGCAGGGCTGCCGAGGCCGGGGTCAACTCACGCAGGCCGCGCATCGTCTGTCGGTCGAACTTCCCGTTCTCGTCTGTGGCCGGAGGCTTCGGTCCCTTCGGTCCCTTCGGTCCCTCGAACAGCAGATGGTCAACTTCCTGCCGCTTTTCAGGCATGGGCCTGGACCGACGCGGATCCGCCGCTCTCCTTGAGGGCTTGCAAGGCGGGCCACATCATCCGGTCGTACGTGGGCATCGTCGTTGTTGATTTCTTTGGCATCTCGTTCTTCTCCCAGTCGGATGGACGCGCGCGCAACACATAGGTCTTGCCGACGCCCGCCCGGTCGTTTGGCAGGGCGTGGCGGGCGAAGAACTCGTCGAGCGGGTGGTTGCCACACTTGAACCCGCACTTCAAGTCTTCCGGCTGGATTGGGTCCGTCTCGTAGGGCAGGGTTCGATGGGTCTCGGTCATCTCGTCCCGGCAGCCATGAGTTCTTTGAGAGCCTTGTTGGCCTTGGGAGGATGATCCACGAGAGCCGTGATCTTGTCCACGGCCTCGACCGGCAGTCGGAGGGTCTGGCGATGGGCCGACCACTCGATCTGGGCGCGCGTGGGCGTCACGATCTCCTTCATCGAGTCGGTGCCAGCCGGTCCGAGTGTGACCAGCCTCCGGCCCCGGCGTACCTCAAGGACCGCGCTCATGAACAAGGCCAGAGCCTCATCGATGATCTGGCTGCGGCTGAGCCGGAGTTCGTCGGCCAGTTCGGCCAAAGCCGTGCCTCGTGCATCGCTTCACGGGTTGCCAAGTAACGGTAGGCAGGCCCGTTCTTGCTGTGACCGATGGCATTCGGCA
>CAZHDQ010000518.1:0-2792 GCA_964531595.1 uncultured Anaeromyxobacteraceae bacterium | reverse complement strand
CGCAACAGGCAATGGCCTCCATACCCAGGCTGCCGTCCAGGCCGAACGACTGCTGCGAGAAGCATCCAATCCAGCGCAACGGGTCCGATGCCTTTGGCGTATCGTGGTGAACGATCCGGTGGAAGAGTTCTTCACGCAAATGGAGACTGTTGTTCGCTGGAACGATACCGGCTTAATCCGACTGGTTCGAGCGGTCGGGGAAATGGATGCGCGTCGGGACGGCAGTCACGACCGGAAGACCATCAAGACCAGCGAATACCCGGGACTTGCCGACCTATACGGGAAGGTGGCCCAACGAGTGGCCGAGGTTCTGACGCCAGGAAATGAAACCAGGGCCGACACTCCGCCTGCTCGATGGCTGGCCGGGATCTGCAAGATCCTGAACGAAGCGCAAGCGGCGGACGATCCTGGTTGCCCGAGTTGGGACCGTTGGCTGCGGTCGTTGCTGTTGGGCAACAATACGGACGGCGGCCTCTGCGACTGGACGGATTGGCTTGCCCAGGGGAGGCCCGCCGAGAAAGGTCAGCCACCCGCCGGCCCGCTGCGATTGGAAATCGAGCGATTCCTTCCGGAACTGACTGAGGCCATGGCACGACTGCGTGACGAACGCTTCCAGATCACGGAAAAGGAGGTTGGAAACGCGCAGCGCTGTCTGGCTCGCCTGGAGGGTTTTGGGGAGCGAATGGCCTGGCCCGAAGCGGCCATCGTGGGAGGAGTCGGACTACAACTGAAAACATGGCTGGGCAGGCAGGAGGCGCGTGTTGCGGCCTCGTTGCGGGGCGAGGAACTCCGGCACATGCTCCGACAACACATCGAGCACGGTCGGGAGGATGCCGTCGTCGGTCTGCTTGAGGGTCCGAAAACGACGGCGATGGTCGATGCGATCCCGGATTCAGCACGGCTGGAAGCCCACCAGTTCCTGCTGGAAAGATTGAACCTGCGCGCATCGTACCGTCTGCGTAAGAGGTTTTCGGCCGACTCCCGATTCAAGCCGTTCTACGCCCACTTCTCTCCACTACTCGCTGGCGTGCTGGGCGGGCCGATCCTGATGCTGGACTTCGGTATCTTGTGGAACGATGCATTCAAGGAGGGGGCGGCCCTCGAAACCGTGCTGTTGACAGTCGGGGCTGCGCTGCTTGCGTTCCTAATGATGTGGGGTTCTCTGAGACCCCGACGTTCCGGGAGAAATGACGGGCCGGGCCCGACTTGCCACGTGCCTGCCGCGGATGTGTCCGACGGCCCGGGTCCCGGGCGACTGCGTTTGCGGGCGTTTTGCAGGTTGGTTGCCATGTTCGCCGGCGCCTGGTTGCTGGCCGCGCTCTCGGCAGGACTGGTGCTGTTCACCCTTCGAACCACGGACATCTCGAACGGATTGGACCTTTGTCATAGAGTCTTGCAGGTCTTCCTGTGGAGCGGGCTATCCCTTTTCATGGGCATGTTCTTCCAGATCATCATGGAACAGCGAACGGCCACCCGGGACGATTGAGCCTACCTGGCAGGACCGGGCCTATTGGATGACGTTGCGCCGGAAGCGGTTTCGGAGCATCATTCGGCTCGCCCACGCGAGAATGGAGTGCCCGGATGCCCGACGCAGGCCGCGAGAGCCGTTTCTGTCCATGGTGCCTGGAACCAGGGACATCCCTCGAATGCCCTCGCTGCGAAGGCCCGACCTTCCTTGAATCCGAGGTCCGCCCCGACGGCACGCAGTTCTCTGGCATGGTGCTGGAACAGGATCGGTACCGTGTCCTGCGAAAGCTGGGTGGCGGCGGCATGGGAACGGTTTACCGAGCCTTCGACCACATCACGGGTCGTCTGGTGGCGGTCAAGTTCGTCGGCGAGGGGCCAACCAGCGACATCGACCCATCGAAGGCCGACCGCATGGTCCGGGAGGCCATGGCCACTGCTCGAATCGAGAGTCCGCACGTCGTCGCGTTCCTGGATTTCGGCCGCACCCCCCAGGGCCGCCCGTTCCTGGTCATGGAACTGCTGCACGGTAAGGACCTTTGGGATTGGCTTTCCGCCAGAATGGGGCAGCCCGTTTCGGCGGGGCAGGTCATCCGGTTGGCCCGCCAGATTTGTGCAGCACTCGAGGCGGCCCATGGCCGGGGTTTTGTTCACCGCGATTTGAAACCGGCAAACATCTTCCTGGAAGAACGCGCCGGCGGCGAACCGTTCGTCAAGGTACTGGATTTCGGGCTGGCTCGTGAGGCACACGAAGGCCCCCGCGACAACGCACTGACGGCGGTGGGCGATATCCTGGGCACGCCGGACTACATGGCGCCCGAACTTGGCGACGCCGTCCCCGCATCGCCGGCTTCCGACCTGTACTCACTGGGTCTGATCCTGTGGGAAATGCTGGCTGGGAAGCGTCCACAGGCGGGGGGGACCCCATTGAGCCTGTTGGTCCAGCGCGCAACCGGCCCCGTTCCCCGACTACCGGATGGCCTCGACATACCCAACGAACTTGCGGACCTGGTGTATCGCCTGATGGATCCATCCCCGGCGCGACGTCCCGGCTCGGCCCACGCCGTCGGCCTGGAGCTGGCCCAAATGGACACCGGAGTGGGTCTGACGGACCGGATGGGAGGCAAGGCCTGGGATCCGGCGCCCAAGATTCGGGCAAAGGACCCGGCCCCACCTCCAGAAAGGGAACAGCCCCCAGTTTCTGAAACCCCCGGCCACACGCCGCCCATGCCGCAAAAACCCCAGAACAAGGCTTGGCTCGGAATCATCATCGCGATTGCGGTGGTGGTCGGCATCCTGATCGTCGGCGGCGGATGGTGGCTGCTAAG
>CAZHDQ010000517.1:0-2807 GCA_964531595.1 uncultured Anaeromyxobacteraceae bacterium | reverse complement strand
ACTACGTCGTGGGATGGCGACTGGTATCGTCGCGCCTATTTCGACGACGGTACCACGCTAGGCTAGGCCTCGAACGCGGAATGTCGAATCGATACGCTTAGCCAAAGCTGGGCGGTCATCAGCGGAGGGGGGCAGCCGGAAAGGGCACGCCAAGCGATGGCGTCAGTATCCACCGAACTTGTCGACCGCGAGGCAGGCTTGATCCGGCTTTTCGCGCCGCCATTTGACCGCAGTGATATCGAGCCGGGATACATCAAGGGATACCCGCCAGGGATGCGCGAAAACGGCGGCCAATACACGCATGGTGCAATATGGTCGGTGATGGCGCTGGCGTTGCTAGGCGAGCACGAACAGGCGTGGGAGCTTTTCCGCATGCTCAACCCGATCCTCCACGCTGACACACCCGAAAAGGCCGCACACTACCACGTAGAACCGTATGTGATGGCAGCGGATGTATATGGGGTTGCGCCCCACCGAGGCCGCGGTGGATGGTCTTGGTATACAGGTGCCGCAGGCTGGATGTACCGTCTGGGCCTTGAAACAATACTTGGCCTAGAGTGGCACAACGATCATTTGCTAATCAACCCGCGACTGCCAGAACAGGGGTGGGACCTCTATAGCATCCGCTATCACTACCACGAAGCCACGTATCACATTACGATTCGCAAAAGCGATACGCCGGAGCCGATAAAAGGTGTGTGGGTGGACGGCACCAAACAACCCGATGCCCGCATCCCGCTGTGGAACGACGGCAAGGACCATAAGGTCGAAGTTCTGCGATAAAGGCCTGCGAGGAAACCGCAGACCGTCGCATGTGCCAAAGTAGGGATCGAGGTCCAAGAAGCCCGCGCTCAAGGCGGTCCAGTAGCCCGCGTGGCTGTCCAGGAGGACCGGCCTAAGCCCCAGTTCCACCGCGGCCATACGCTCTAAAATTAAGGGTGTCGAGTCCTCGCTTCCATCGTCCACGACGACCAGTTCCCAGCGCCTGGCAAGCGTCGGCAGGACCTTGAGCGCGCTTTCGACCGATCGCTCTACCAAAGCCTCCTCGTTCCAGACAGGCATGACCACCGAGAGTTCGTCGACAAGGGCGGTTCCCGCAGTTCGCTGGTCGCGGTCTAGGCGGGATCCAGTCGAGTTCTTTCCGGAGGCATCCGCACGCGCCAAGACAGCGGCAGGCAGCGAAGTTAGCGTGGGCATGGCCCCTCCGGGCAGTCACGAATCGGGTAACGACAGACCCCATCGAGCGATGCAACCCACAAAGTATCGTGTGACTCGTCCAGGTCGAGGCCCCGGCAGAGGCGCCCGCACCGGCCCAGTCGCGTGGTAGCGCCTGTGTCGGCGTCCACTTCGTAGACATCCCCCGTCCTGAAGCTGCACGAGTAGAGTGCACGCCGGGATGGACTGAACCGCAACGGGCGTAGCGCCGGACCCAAATCGACGGTCCGCACCACTGCGAGCGTGTCGATATCGACGGCAACCAGTTGCCCGAGGATAGGGCGCGTGCCCCACAACGTGCCCGAGGCCGCGTCGTAGGCCGTTTCGTATAGGTATAGGTGCGGCGCCCATCGTGTCATCCGGTTCGTACGAAGGTCAAGGATGTTCAACGTGCCGGAGTGGAGTGCTTCCGATATGAAGGCACGGCGTCTATCGGCGTCGATGGTGATCCACGGAAACGGCCAGCCGTGCTTCCAGTCCAGTTGCCCCGATGCGACGACTTTGTCGTCGGTGCCCATTACCGCCCAGCGAGAGCCCCATTCCGCTATGATGACGACGCTGCCAGTGCTCGGGTCCTCGGCCAGCGCAATGATTGGACGCAACTGCTCCGGCACCTCCCGCTGTTCAACGGCAAGGTCAGGTGTGACTTTCAGGAACCGGCTCATTCCCATACCGAAGAAGCCGTCGCGCCCAGCCCAGAGACGCTCCGAGACGTTCGATGTGACCAGTCGCGGTTCACAGGGCCGGCCGTGGACGTCGTCGCAGGTCCACAAAGCCGACTTGTCGGTCCAGAAGAGCGCTACCGGGTTGCCCCGCGCCATGATGCCGTAAGCGAACCGATCTGAGATGCGGGAGGCCAGCGGGTCGGCCGTGATAGGGAGCAACATCCACCACGCCACGATTGCCATCGCCACAAGGACCGATACGATTGGCGCTGCGTAACCCCACGCAGTCGTGAAAGAACCCGCACGCGCCCTCCAGCCAACTGCGCGCCTCGACACGAACGCTGCGAGCGGAAACGCCACCATCGTGCCGATGACAACGCCCATCGGTTCAAGACCGTAAGCCATCGTCATGGCCACGCCGGCGATGCAAGCAAACCATCCGAACGACAGGAACACGAATGCTGATGGAAGACGTCCCAGGCGCCACCACAGCCACAATGTGCCGGTGCCGACCAGTGCGAAGGCGCCGTACACCGGGCCGGAAATCATCAACGGGGAAAACTGCGCCAGGATCCAGGCGAGCACGTTCTCGCGGATCCAAGGAATGACGGTGCACGATTGGCCAGACTCGCCCGGCCATGACAGGAGGACGGCAATCAGCGCAATCAGCGAACCGGCTGCGAGACCACGCCCAACGGCTCGGCCGAACGAGTTCATGCATCCCCCAATTCTTTGTCACCCGTCGGGCCACGTACTGGGCGGGCGCATCGGGATCCGGCAGGAAACCGCCTGATTATTTGGTCTTGGCCGGCCGAAGTCAAACCGGATCCCCGCGCGTTGTGGTTGTGTATTGATGGTCTATCCACCGCGTCCCGTGATCCACCGTCACAATTTTCTACATCTTGAAATCATTGATCATGCCGCGGT
>CAZHDQ010000516.1:0-2811 GCA_964531595.1 uncultured Anaeromyxobacteraceae bacterium | reverse complement strand
TTACCAAGGAGACCCCTATGGATTTCGACTTCACTTCGGCCTTTCCCGTGCGATTTCGGGATGTCGACATGCTGGGCCACGTCAATAACGCCGTGTACCTGACGTACCTGGAAACCGCCCGCGTGGAATTTTGGAACCGCCACTTCGGGGAATTCAGTTGGGACCGGATGGCATTTTTGGTCGGAGACGCCTACATCCGCTACCTGAACCCAACCCCCTTCCAGACCCGCTTGGAGGTGGGTATCCGCTTCGCGTCAATCGGCAACAAGTCCTTCGTGCTGGAATACCAGGTCCGCGACGCAGCAACCGGCAAGGTCATGGCCGAGGCCCGAACAACCCAAGTGATGGTCGACCGGTCCGGCAAAACGTACCGGGTACCCGACGATGTCAGGAACAAGGCGGCCGAACTGGGCTTCAAAGAAGCCACGAAATCAGACACGCCGCCTGCATAAACACCGTCGCGCCGTTCAGCCTTGGTGCTTGTGGCGAAACGTCCACAGGTTGTTCGCGATGAAGTTGATGGCCAGCCCGAACAGGATGCCAACCATCGGTGCGAACGCATGGTACACGCGATAGTCGCCGTGCAGCGAATAGGCGAAGAACGCATTCCCCCGGACCATCGCCGACACTACCGCCGACGTGCCCAGTTGCACCACGGCCGCCACCGACGACACCAGGTAGAACTTGGCCAGACGGCGCAGGAACTGGCTTCGATCGTCGCCAGCGACCCGGTCGCCCCACGTCCAATAATTGTTCAGCAGGAAGTTGGTCAGGATGGACACCACGATGGCCAGCCCGTAGGCCAGTACATCGCGCAACCCGGCGGCCGTCAGCGTCGCAATACCCATCGCTTCCGATAGCCAGTCGCGCAACCCGTCGAATGCGACAACTGGGATCAGAATCGTCGCCAGATACACGGTGCCCAGGTTGACCGGCACCCCTGAAGTGCCGACGACCAGGAACTTGATGATCCGACGCTGTTCGGGCGTCAGATGGCGGCGCAGAAAATCGCGAAATCCAAAGACACTCACAGGCGATCCCCCTCCTCGGGTAACCAAAGATGCACGCGCGACGCCACGTCCGCTGGAAGGCGTGCCGCGACCGCTTCCTCGACCTCTCCGGGCCGGTAGATCTGGCTGAAATGATACAAAACGATCGCCTGTGCGCGAATCCGCTGCAACACCGGCACCAGTTCGTCCAGGTGCGTATGGCGACCGATCAGCGCATGTGCGACGGTCCGTCGGTCGTCCACGAAAGTGGCTTCGGCGAATAGTACCCGCGCGTCTGCAACCAGCGGATCATCCGTGTCCAGCCCTGACGCCATCGTATCCCCGGTAACTGCCACCAGCGGCTCGTCGCGGGTCACGAAAAGGTCGTTGGCCGGGTCCTGTTTCAATTCAACGATCCGCTCACCGGGCAACCCAAGGTATTCGGGTCGCAACTTGACGACCCGCCGCACGATCGCCCAGCCCGCGCTGGGTACGCCGTGATCTACTGCGAATGCACGAGCCACCAGTCCGTTCGAAAGGACGCATTCACCGTGCGGTTCCACGGCACACAACGACACTTCGTACGGCCGCCGTTGAAGTTCCCCCAGTACGTCGATCAACCGCCGCACCGGGTCAGCCAGACCGGCCGGCACGACGATGCGCCCGGGCTTCATCCCGTAAAGCCGGCGCACCCCAAGCCACGTCACCAAGCCGGCAAGGTGATCCGCGTGGCCGTGGGTCAGCAGGATCGTCTGGGTCCGCAGCGCGGCAGGCGTGCATACGCCGATGTCGACCGACACCGAAAACTCGGGTAGGCTGACGGTCGTGGCGATCCCGCCAAGCGACCGAACGTCGAACAAGATGTCGTGGATCCGTCGCTCCATGCAGCCTGCCCCCCTCCCCGAGGTCGCGCGAGTATAAACTCCGGCCCCCTCACGGGCAAACCCGCGGGGCGGCGTGGGAAAAAAGGTCGTCCCGTACGCCGCAAACCGGCCCGCTCAACCCATCTTTTGGCCGCCGTCCATCCGACATTCGGCAGCTCGGGCGTGGGCCTCCAGCCCTTCGATCCGAGCCAGTCGTACGGCGTCAGCAGACATACGGTCCTGTCCAGGGCCCCCTTCTAGCGCCAGCCAGGTCCGGATGCGCAGGAAAGTCAGGACCGACAGACCGCCAATCGATCGGGCAGTGCCGCCGGTAGGCAGGACGTGGTTGGGTCCAGCGCCGTAGTCGCCGAACACCTCGGCAGAGCGAGCGCCCAGGAACAAGGCGCCGAAATGGTTGACGCGACGGGAATCCCTTTCCGGATCGACCGTCATAATTTCCAGATGTTCCGGGGCCAGGCGATCGCAGACATCGGCCGCCACGACAAGGTCGGGCGCCAGCACCGCGAACCCCGACGCCAGCGAGACCCGGGCGATCGCAGCGGTGGGCAGGTCGGCCAAGCGCCGCTCCAGCGCAGCATCGACCTGCGCAACGAACGATTCGCCCGCCGTCGTCACCAGGACAGGCAAAGCGTCTGGATCATGTTCGGCTTGCGCCAGCAGGTCCGCCGCGATCCAGTCTGGATTGGCCGTTTCGTCGGCCAGGACGACCAGTTCGGAGGGCCCAGCCAGCATGTCGATCGCCACGTGGCCGGCCACCAGTTGCTTGGCCGCGGTCACCCAGCGGTTCCCAGGCCCCACTACGACGTCGCATGGAGGCACCGGGCCTGCCCCGTGGGCCAATGCAGCAATCGCCTGTGCCCCGCCAACGGCCAGTACCGCGTCCGCGCCCGCCACCGAGGCCGCGGCCAGCGTAGCGTTCGTCGGACGAGGGGACGCGA
>CAZHDQ010000515.1:0-2813 GCA_964531595.1 uncultured Anaeromyxobacteraceae bacterium | reverse complement strand
CTTGCAGAAGAGGTCGGCATCAGTGATGGCTCGATCTTTCGTCACTTCAAGGACAAGCAAGAAATCCTGAACGCTGTCATCGAACGGATCGAGGACATCCTCGTCGCCGCCGCTCCGCTTGAGTTGGAAGACCCTTTGGAGCGCCTGGGGGCGTTTCTAACGACCCGAATGCACGCTGCCGCATCCCAACCTGGCCTTGTTTCCATCGTCTTTTCGGACCAACTCGGCCAAGCCATGGGCGACGAGGGACATCGCCGAGTGTCGGAAATGCGCAATCGCGGCCGTAATTTTGTGCGCACGTGCCTCAATGAGGCCGTCGAAAAAAACTTGATCATCAAAGAAGTGGATGTGGACAGCGCGACTCTGATCGTCAACGGAATGGTGCTGAGCCTTCTCTTTGCAGCCAAGGACGGCGCGCTCGAAGGCCCCATTGAACAAGTTGGTCGTCGAGCCTGGCAATACTTCGTGCACCTTCTCAGGAGGTAGAACCCCATGAACACGGCGAACAAATTGATCCACGATCAAAAGCAAGCAAGTGTTTGCCAACATGCAATTCCCTTCTGGGTTGCCGTGGTGCTGCTGGCTGGACTTGTCCTGTACGGCTTCGGTTGCACGAAGGATGCTCCCCCAGTGGATCAAGAGCCAGACCCCATCGCCGTGCGTGTGGCACTCGTCACACAGCAGGATCTGGCTCAAAAAATCGGCTACGTGGGCACAGTGCATTCCCGGCGCGAGGTCAAAGTGCTCGCCCAAACCGCCGGCGCCGTACTGTCGTTGGTGAGTGAAGGAGAAGCCGTAAGCGAAGGCAAAACCCTGGCGCGAATCGCCGCAAACGAAATCGCCGCCCGCGCATCCCGGATGGATGCAGAGGTGGGGCGAGCGCAAACGGAGCGTGAGTTCCTGTGCGAGACCTACGAAACAGATAAAAAACTCGCGGCCGAAGGGGCTATCACAACGCGTCAGGCCGACGCCAGCAAAAGGGCGTGCGACGTGGCTAACGCGGCGGTGACAGCAGCCCGAGCCGGATCGCGGGAAGTGGGTGCCACTCGTGGGAAGACTTCGGAACAGGCCCCTTTCGACGGCCTCGTGCTCCAGTGGCTGGTCGAGCCAGGGCAAAACGTCATGCCTGGCACCCCGTTGATGCTTCTGGGCAGCCCGGACCTGGAAGTGAGGGTCCAGGTGGCCGAACAGGATCTGGACAGAGGGGTTAGCCAGGGCATCCCAGCCATGGTTCGCTCTGGTAAGGAAACACTCCAACTTGCGGTTTCGACTGTCGCACCCATGGCCGTCAGCCCAGGCAGGACCTCGGAGGTAAAGATCCCGCTGCCCACCGATCGGTCCGCGTCTTGGGCGCACGGCACATCCGCACGAGTAGATTTTCTGTCCAGCGTGACCCCTGCTGCGATCGCCATCCCAGACAAGGCGCTCTGGACCGCAAACGGCGAAGACGTCGTGTTCATCATTGACGGTGGACGTGCGCGCTCGGTAGCCGTGACGCCTGGCATCCGCGATCGCGGTTTGGTCGGTGTGGTAGGCGAAATCCCTGTGGGGGCATGGGTCGCCGTGAGCAATTTGGACCTTTTGAAAGAAGGCGCCAGCGTCTTCGCGGTGCGCCCGGCCCAAAGTAATGAGGTGCAGCCATGACTCGCTGGATATTGGATAACCGACACGCTGTCTGGGCCCTCGTCATCGCTGTCGCCATCTTTGGCTATCTTGCCTACCGGCAATTACCGGTCCAGCTCTTTCCCGACACCGCGCCTCCGTTGGTGAATATCATCACGGCGTATCCTGGCGCGGCTGCCGAGGATGTGGCCCAGGACCTTTCTCGAAGACTGGAAGAAGAATTTGCATCACTCGAGGGGGTGTTCAAGGTCAAGTCATCTTCCCAGGACAACCTTTCCGTGGTTTCGGTCGAATTCCAGTACGATCGCGATGTAGATATCGCCGCCATCGACGTCCAAAACGCCATCGCGCGCATTCGCGGTAACCTCCCTCAGGGCATTCGCGAGCCGCAGGTGCTCAAGTTCTCGACCACGGATCGGCCCGTCGTCACCTATGCAGTAACCACAGAGGATCTGACTCAAGCGCGTAAACTCGCCGAGGACGCGTTCGCTCCACGCCTGCAACAAGTGGCTGGCGTCGCCGCCGTGGACGTTTTTGGCGGAAGTCGCCCCGCCGTACTCGTGGAACTCGATCGCCGCGCCCTGGAAGCCGCACGAGTGCCGCTGCAACGGGTCGTTGAAGCCTTGCGCACCCACAATGCAATTACACCTGCCGGCCGGATACGAACCGATTCTACTCAATCCATGTTTCGGGTCGATACCCGCGCCAACACGGTTGAAGAGCTTGGCGACATCCCCATCGCCACGGCAGGTGGGTCCAGGATCCTGCTGGGTGATCTGGCCACCATCCGCAAGGCGCCTCTTGATGACGACTCCAGATTCCGGCTTAACGGCCATCAGGCGATCGCGATGCAGGTATTCAAGACGACCGAGGCCAACACAGTCGACGTGGTCCAGGCGGCAAGAACTGCGATCGCCGAGTTGGAAGCGAGTTACCCCGGAGTGGAAATCCATGAAGGCGAAGAAAGCGCGAGTTTCGCCCAGACCTCGGTCGACAACCTGATAGGCAATATCTGGGAGGCGATCTTTTTCACCGCCATTTTGATGCTCTTCTTCCTGCGGCAGTGGCGTACATCTCTGGTTGTTGCCTTTACGATGCCTCTGGCATTCGGAATCACCTTCGCCGTCATGAAGTTGATGCACATCGATCTGAATCTGGTCACCTTGTCGGCAATAATCCTTGCGGTAGGT
>CAZHDQ010000514.1:0-2814 GCA_964531595.1 uncultured Anaeromyxobacteraceae bacterium | reverse complement strand
TCGATGTCTCTAATGAACCCGCAGTCGTAGATGATGAAGAGCTGGTTCCCGTACTTGGTACCGTAAGCCAGGATGTCGTCGTTGATCTCTGCGATCACTTCCTTCTCTCGCTCCGGTCTGTTGCAGAGCTTGATCTCGAGGGCCAAGTCCAACTGAGCGAGAGTGAAATCTGGTACGTAGGTCTTTGAAGAGTACTCGATTGAGTCGGTCTCTCGGGAATAGGTAACCTCGGCGCCCAACAGCAATGATTCGACAGCATCTTGGACGTCACGTTCTTTAGCCGGGACGCCTCTGATCACCTTCCTGAGCTTCTTCTCTGCGATGCTCAGCACCTTCATGAGGCCGCTCGCTTCAGGTCCAGTGTTCTTCCCATCGTAGACGTCCACGATCTCACGTCGCGTCAATTCGTCTCGGGCCGCCTGAAGCAATCCATTCGCAGTCCCAAGGTCGCGCACAAATGCCCGCTGATTGGCGCGTTCCAGCGCCGGGGCCGGATCGTAGCCTCGATAGGCCACGGCGCCCATTTCCTGGAAGGACAAGATCCTCAGGTTCTCGCGGTAAAGCGAGTTCGGGCCAAACACCTCACCCAGGAACTGGATCGCGTTGGTGAACCATCTGGTGTGTTCCGGGGAATACCTACTCGAACCTCGAAGCCCGTCGCATGCCCTGACCAGCCTTTCAAGCTCTTCAAGCGCCTCTTCCTTCGTCCACATCCGGATCGTCGTCCTGTCAGAGCCGCGGCTATGGTCCCACAGCTACCGGGCATCGTCCACAGTAGTCTGTTGCGAGGTGTCGTCGGCAAGCCGCGGCTCCAACCAATGCGGTAAGGCGAGAGTCATGGTCGGCCGTGGCCGCAGGCGCCCCCTCGTCCGCCGCTGCGCGGCGGACGAGGGGGCGGGTGACGCGCGAAGCCGTTCGACGCAACAAGGGCTCACGCCCTCATCGTCGGTTGGACCAACTGCACCGGCCGTGCTAGTTTCGCCCAGTCCGCGGGAGACGACAGATGACCATCGCCGTTGCGGCCGCCTGGAGCAAAATCCTGGACGAAACCGAGCGGACCCTGGGACTGCTCGAATCTGACCCGCAGTTGGCTGCGCAGGCGCCTATCCGGGACCTCTTGGAGGCCACCCACGGCATGTGGACCCCCGTTTACGGCGGCGCAATAACTTCCTTCATCGCAACCATCGAATCGATCGATTCCCCGTCGGGCAGCGATTGGCCATGGATGATCGACTTCCTTAGCAAATGGCGCCTTGTGAGCGGGGACGATACGGCGGCTCCCAGTGCGGATGTATGTGAACGCACGTATCGCGAGTTCCTATCCGAGCTCGACGAGATCACGGGACTCCATCCAGGCGAGACGATCAACGGACTCACGATTCGCCAGTGGTTTGAACGCGACATTTGGGACGCCTTCTTCAAGACGTGGAGCGCCAGGATCACTGATATCTCGGAACGGGTCTTGCGGCTTGCAGGCCCGAGCACCGAAGTCGGTCAATTGGAAATCGCCTGCACCGTGCATGGCGTTCCCCGGTATAAGTTGGAACTGCGTCACGAGGGTCTTCGCAGAAGCCAGATCGTCAAAGGCGACGACAAGTACGTTGTTGTGCAGAGGGCGTCGGCATTGGCAGACCAGTGGAACGACGCCTGGAAAAGGATTGCTCAGCGGCGGCACTTCGATACGCCAGTTCAGAACTGCCAGGCTGAAGCGGATCGACTTACGGCCATGGCGTCTGGCGAACTCAAACGATTGGGCGCCATCCTAAGTGATTCCTCGTCGGCGGACGGGGCGGCGGACTGGGAGTCGCTCAAGGACACATCGGCGTTTCCTGTTCCAAGACCGAAGCCGCCCGTGTTTCCTGCTCCACCTCCTGTCGTTCGCACGCCTCCCGAACCCTTGGAAACGGCTCCGGAGTTTGCACCACGACTCAGTCTTCTAGACAGGTTGTCCAAGAAGCGAGCGGCACAGAGAATCTCCGACTCGCACGCGTTGTTCCAGAGCGCTCACGCCGAGTGGCTTCAAATCACCGCGAACGCGGAAACGGAGCAATGGTCGAACCTCGCAACTCACCGGCGGGTCGTCGCAGGTATCGAAGGCCAGTATTCAAGGCAAGTGGCGCAGTGGGAGGTGGACTTTGCCGAATTCGTTGCGCGCCAACGCGAACGCAACGAGGCGGTCGACCAAAAGCGGAAGCGACACCAGGCCAGGGATCCCGTGGCTGTGTCCGAATACTGCGACATGGTCCTCGGGAACTCACATTATCCCGATCGCTTCCCTCGAACTTGGTCTCTCGACTACTTGGCCGAGTCGGGATTGGTGGTGATCGACTACCGGTTGCCAGCCCCAACCGATCTCCCGACGCTCGCGGCAGTCCGCTTCGTCAAGTCGCGCAGCGCCCTCGAAGAGAAGCACCTGTGCGATCCAGACAGGGCCCAACTCTACGACGGCGTCCTATACCAGGTAGCGCTCCGGACGATAAATGAATTGTTTGAGGCCGACGTGGTCGGCGCAATCCAGATGATTGCGTTCAATGGCATTGTGGAGTCGATCGATGCCGGAAGTGGTCACCGAGTTCGGGCGTGCGTTCTTTCCGTACAAGTCGGCCGAGCGGAATTCCTTGGCATTAACTTGGCCGCGGTCGACCCCAAAACGTGCTTCAAGAAACTCAAGGGAATTGGCAGTTCCAAACTTCACAGTCTCGCGCCCGTCACCCCGGTTGTCGCGTTCGACAGATCGGATTCACGGTTCGTCCAGGGCTACGAGGTGGCGCAGGGCTTGTTGGAAGGTGAGAATCTCGCGGCCATGGACTGGGA
>CAZHDQ010000513.1:0-2820 GCA_964531595.1 uncultured Anaeromyxobacteraceae bacterium | reverse complement strand
TTCGTCACGAAGCATGGTGATGATGTCGTGCTGTGAGTGGCGTCGTGTTTTCTTGCGGTTCCTCCACGCGGGAAGCTGGGGGAAGGCCGCGGTCCGCTCGGGGCCGTACACGTCGATGGCCGCGAGGACAAGCATTGAGTAGGCGGCTACGACTGCCGAGTGGATGCGGGCGACGGAGTCGTCGGCCCAGGTTTGTGCCTGACCGAGTCCGAGACCGGTCTTGAGGTCGCGGTGCAGGGTTTCGATCTGCCAGCGGTCGAAGTACGCCTGAAGCAGGTCGTTGACCGGTGAGTCCAGGTCTGTCGTGATGAGGTAGGCTGGGGCGTGGTAGTTGAGTTTGTTCCTCCGGCCGGACCGGTAGGGCGTGGGCGCGACGACCAGGAGGCGGAGCAGGCGCCTCTGGCCTCCGGTGCGCCAGAGGACACGAGAGACTTCCTTGTATCGGACCACCCTGTCCCGCCCACCGTAGTGGCAATTGATTGACTGGTATAGGACGGCGTCGTCCTGGCGGATCTGCTCCGGTGTCGGCAGTCGCTCGCCGTACACGCGCCGCCCGCCCATCGGAGCCGGTAGGTACAAGGCGATGTCTTTCCGAGTCCGACCGATCAGGTTGACCCGATCCGGAAGATGGGACAGGACGGTCCGGTTTGTGTACCCCCCGTCGACGACCGTAAGCATCGTCCGGGCGGCGCACCCGGACGCGTCAAGCTCGGCACGGAGCCGAGCGACCAGTTCCACGGCTCGCGTCGAGAGGTTGTGTTCTTTCGAGAGCCGCTTGTACTCGGCTACTTGCGCCGCATCAGCCTTGCGCCCGGGCTTCTTGACCGAGGGAGCCAGTTCGAAGCCGACCGACACAGCACGCCCCGAGTAGCCATCGCCGTAGTACGGCAGGATGATCGCGGCATGCAGGCACCGCAGCCCGTATTTGAGGTTCAGATGGAAGGCGGGCGACAGCGCGTCGCGAAGCCATCGCGCCGCCTTGATAACCCGGCTCGTCTTCTTCAAGGACGTGTCGTCCAAGCTGACCGCGATGAAGCCGGTTGGCCGCATGTGGCCCACAGCCGTCTTCATCACGCCTGAGAAGAGTTCCCGCACTTCCCAGGGCGAGCGGCTGAAGACTCGGTAGTCCGCGCTCCAGTCGCACTGCGTCAGACCCCGGAATGCCAGCGACTTCGTCACCGTCCGACGGCCCAGGGCACACAGCAGCCCCACAAGCAACTCGGTCGCCCGCAGGAAGGTCCGCTGCCGCCTGAATACCACGGACCAAGCCGCCATCAGTTCCTGCAAGCGAGCGTTCAGCATCACTCTTCCTCACGCTTGGCCAGGCCGAAAGTGTTCGGCGCCGTCCGGACGAACGGCCCGTTCGGGTGGCGACGTTTCGTCAACGCCGATACCAGCGACTCGCGACTGGACACCACGCCCCGCTTCGCCAGTTCCGCGAGCAGCTTCGTAATGTGCAGCGGTTCCGGGGCATCGTTGAGTATGTCCTCGCAGACTTTAAGGACAGACTTGCGCTGGTAACGGCTCGACCGCTCCGCCAGCTTCACGTCCCCGGCCGGAGCAAGCTCCCTTGCACGTCGCACCTCGCGCAACGCAGCAGATAACACGCGCTCTAGAACTTCCAGTATGTCGGACACAGGCTTCTTGACCGTTTCCATGCAGGTCACCTCCCTGCGCGAAAGTTTACGTTATATAGGTAGGTGGGGTCAAGTAAATATTATCGGTAAACTCAAAACGCCGGCGCGTTGGAGCGCCAAAATGGCCAAACTCCAGAGCGGCACTCCCAGTGCCGCGCGCGATACCCCCGTTCCCATTCAATGTCATCGCCGGGCCGAATCGGTCGACCGCAGTACGTGCAGGTGCTGGCCCGCTTTGAGTTCATTCGGATCATGCCCCCTCCGTCGTGTTCCCTCATTGTTTACCCTAACCACAAAGAAGTTCCTCAATGAGTCGGTTCATTTTGGCCTGCTCCTTTGCTGCTGCCGCGCTGGCGATCCGGTTGTCGACGACTTGCTTCGGGGGCCGGGGACCCTGCTGGGCGGTGGGGGTCCCGCCAAGGCAGGCCAGGACCGCCATGCGCCGGTCGGGCACAAGGATCTCTGGGTAGTCGCGCGCCGAAACCGACACGGCATCCACTAGGCCGTCCTCGGCCTCATGCCCATCGCGGACCCGCAGGCCCTCGGCGTCCAACAGTTCCCGGGCTCGCTTTGGCGAGACTGCTAGGTCATCTACCTCAACGGCCCAGCCCGATGGATGGGCCATCGCGTAAAGAGTGTCAGGCCGCAGGTAGAGCCCCCGGGATGACGAGACAGCACCCCGGATCTTCGGCGCGATGGGGTCGTGGTCAGACCGGTAGGTTGCCTCGATGCGATCTGCAACCAAAACGGCAAGGGCCTCTTTTTCCTGCCCGAGGGCGGCTGGCATCCGGGTCCCTCGAATGCGAATGGGAAGGGTTGCCAGGATCGTCAGTGCCGACCCGTCCTCTGGGTCGAAGGTGACGTAGGCGTTCTTGCCGTGGTGTCCGTTGAGTTCACCGAATGTCCGAGTTTGCCCCTGTATTAAGGATATATATACAGGGGCAAACTCGGACATTTCGTTTTCGACCTCTTTAGACGCCCTTCGAAAGGCCCTCGTCCAAGTCTCAACCTTGTCGGCTGGGATCTCAACTTGAAACACCGGACGATCCCCAAGAGCATCGCCCACGGCTTGTCCGTCATTGATGATCGGCATACCTACGATGGCGGAGAGCTTACGCCCCAAGATGCGGGGGCCGCAGACCACCCTCAATCCACCACCAGGGTCGAGCGTTCTCCTCTCGGG
>CAZHDQ010000512.1:0-2826 GCA_964531595.1 uncultured Anaeromyxobacteraceae bacterium | reverse complement strand
CAGATCGATGACACCAAGTCCGACTACGACCGTGAAAAGCTGCAGGAACGGCTGGCGAAGCTGGCTGGCGGCGTTGCGGTGATCAAGGTCGGCGCGGCGACCGAAGCCGAGATGAAGGAAAAGAAGGCTCGCGTCGAGGACGCCCTGCACGCGACGCGTGCGGCTGTCGAGGAAGGCGTGGTGCCCGGAGGCGGCGTGGCGTTGATGCGGTCGCAGATGGCACTGGACGCGCTGGCGAACCTGCCGATCGAGGAAAAGGTCGGTGTGGACATCGTGCGGCGGGCGATCGAAGAGCCGCTGCGAATGATCAGCGAGAACGCCGGCGTCGAGGGTTCGGTGGTCGTCCAGAAGGTGCGCGAGGGGGCCGGGGCATTCGGCTACAACGCCCAGGATGACCGGTTCGAGGACCTAGTCGAGGCCGGCATCATCGACCCGACTAAGGTCGTCCGCGTGGCGTTAGAAAAGGCCGCCAGCGTGGCCTCGTTGCTGCTGACCACCGAATGCATCGTTGTCGAGAAGCCGCAGGAAGAGAAGCCGATGGGCGGCGGCGGTGGCGGCATGGGTGGCATGGGCGGTATGGGCGGCATGGGCGGCATGGGCGGTATGGGCGACTTCTAGGCCCGGCTGTTCGCGAGCTAACCTGATCTTTCCGCAAGATTTACAAACCACCTTATCAAGCATCACAATCCGGATGTCGCCACATCCTTCTGCTCCCGCAGGACGCTGGATTCTGGGGAACCGAGGTCCACCGTCACATTTTTCTACATCTTGAAATCATTGGGCATGGCGCGGTCGGAGTTTCACCAATCTGGTGATGGGTCCGGTCGGGGTGGCCGGCTCCGCTCCGGATCCCCCCCGCCACTCTAAAGTCAACACGCCACGGTGTCTCAATTCATGTTGGCAGACAGAGAGCCAGCGACGCCTTCGGGACAACGCGAACGCCACCGGTGCTGCCCACAGAGGCCCACCCCGGGAGGGACCGGCATTACTGCAGGGACTGCTCATTTGCGGCCGATGCGGGGCCGGAATGACGGTACGTTACCGGGTCCGGGTCGACTCCAGGCGCGCATCGACGAAGCGGACCGCCTGCGCCATCGGCAGGTGGAGCGGGCTCGGTATGAGGCGGAACTGGCACGCCGGCGCTACATGACGGTCGATCCCGAGAACCGACTGGTGGCTGACTCGCTGGAGTCGAACTGGAACGACAAGTTGCGTACATTGGCCGAGGCTCAACAGTACTATGAACGCCAGCGCTAGGCGGACCGGATGGACGTGAGCAACGAGCAGAGGACGAAGATCCTCTCGCTCGCCACTGACTTCCCACGGCTGTGGCGAGATCCGCAGACCCCGGACACGGGTCCCGGCCACGCGGACGCCGGTCTCCAACACCAGGGCGCCCAGCAGGAATGCGAGCCCGATCCCGGCCAGTCGTCTCCCCATCGCCGCTTCGATTCGAAGGCCCATCGGGGGCTTCCGGCTTGACCACAGGCGTCACAGGTTGGCGGTCGTCCCTACCCGTCGATGCGACGAATCTCCAGGTGATGCTGCAGCGGGTCACCCTCTACCATCCACCAACCTGCACCAAAATCGCCGTCCGGCTGGAACTCGATGAAGACCCCGCCCGAGAAGGTTCCCTCCGGGTGCTTCTGAGTCCACGTCCCGCGCAACACGTTCCCGGACAGGTCGCCCTCGACCCGCCCGTTCATGTAGGGGTACCGGATTTCGACGCGGCGGCCGTCTACGCGGATCGAGGTGTCCAGAACCGTCGATCGGCCTTCGCCATTCTGGTTGGCCGACCCGCCGGCCCACAACGTCTGGTAGCGTCCGGTCGCCAACGCCTTCCCGAGATCGCTATCAGGAGGGGACGAGCACCCGCCGACGACCGTTGCCAGGAATGCCAAGCCCAGGACCGCGGACCAGCGCATGGTGCCCTCCTGTTGAAAACCTGCACCCGTCCCGAACGAACCCGGTGCCCGCGCGACGAGCCGGGAGAATCCTACCAGACCCCGGTCCCGTTCACCACGACACCTGAGCATGGCTTCCCTCAGCGCCCCTCGGAATATCCGGAGCTCAACGGGGCTGGTCCCTCCGGGAAGCACGGCCCGGAACGGTCGATGCATTGGCCGGTTTCGGCGTGGTGAAGCCGGTCATCGGCTTCTGGATGGTGGTGGTGCGGGGACGGAAACCCGTTGTTCGGAAGTACTGACGCCTTCTCCGCGTATCCGTGGAGTGCAAGTCGGGCGTGCGTGTTGGTTGCTGGCCCGCACCCGTCGGCGGCGAGGCGGAGGCGTGGCAGCCTGTCTCGAGCCTGGATCTGCCGTCCGGCTTCAGGGCGGCCCGCGGGCGTCTTGATGGGCGCCTGGTCTCGGAGCCGCCTGGCTGGCACCGAGGACATTGCAGGGCATCGATGTCGAGAACCCGCCGCAGCAGGCGACGGATTCTTCCCCGGCGTCGATGTGAGCTCTGGTGCCGGTGCCAATTCCGGGGCCTGTCCTGCGGTCTTGGGTGGCGGGGTAGGCAGCCGATTGCGGAAGCGGGACCGATTGGCCAGCACCCCGCGGTACCGGTTATGTTTTGGTAGGGCGCGGTGCGGGCGGCCAGACGCCGGCGTCATACGCGCTGTATCCGATCACTCGCCCTGCCGGGTCCGCTCCTGTCCCGGCCACCTACGACGAGGCCGAACGGCGCTTTGAGGCTGCGCAATTCGCCTACGAGTCCGAGCACTACCCAGACGCCGCCCGAGGCTCTTTGTCGGCCGCGGCCGTCTTGCCCCGGACCTGGTCCCCATGCGTCCACCTTGGCGGCAGGACGCTCGGCCGCCTACCG
>CAZHDQ010000511.1:0-2829 GCA_964531595.1 uncultured Anaeromyxobacteraceae bacterium | reverse complement strand
GCCGGCGCCAGGATCGGCGGTCGCAGCAGACGCGGGCGTGAATAACCCGGGTTTAGCAGTTTTCTTTGTCGCAAACGCCCCGGAGTAAAACTGATTCAAGCACAAGACCTTGTCGGGGCACAGCCCTAGGTTTGGCTCAGGACGCCAACGCCCCCAGCATCGCAGGCCTACCGCCCCTTCCTGCCGGCCGACGGACCTTTCCTGCCGACCGACGGCCCCTTCTTGCGGTCTGACGCTCGGCTTTTTCGGGGAGATTTGCCCTTCCAGGCTGCCCCTGGACTGGCATGTGCTCGGGCCGTCCGCCGCCCCTGCACACCGCCTTGCACCGGTTCCGCCAGCCCCAGGTCCAGACGTCGCCGGTCCAAATCGACGCGAAGAATGCGCACAGCGACCGGATCGCCCAGCCGGATCCGAGCGCCCGTCCGGAAGGATACGGCCAGGCCGCGCTCGGGCTCGGTCGACCAGGACGGACCCAGTTCGTCCAGTTTCAAAAACCCTTCCACCAGATAGCGTGTGGACTGGACGAACAGGCCTTTCGTAGCGACACCAGTGACTACACCATCCAGGCGCTCGCCGACACGCCCGGCGAACAACTGCAGGACCAGCAGGGTCTTCAAGTCCTTTTCCGCGGCTTCCGCGCTGCGCTCGGTCGCGGTGCAGTGTTCTGCCAGCAGGTCAATCGCCTCCTTTTCGGCCCCACTCGTGGGGCGCAACTGTCCTCGAATGTGCGCGTCCAGCAGGCGATGGACGGTCAGGTCCGGATATCGGCGGATCGGGCTGGTGAAATGGCAGTAGTGTCGGCTGGCCAACGCAAAGTGCCCAATGAGCGCGGTGCTGTATTCGGCACGGCCAAGAGTCTTCAGAACGGCCAGATTCACCGCGTACGACTGCGGTTGCCCCTTCACCGCTTCCAGGATGTCCTGCAGCGAATGCGGCCCCTTGCGATGTCCCATCCGGACTCCGACCGCCGCCAGGAATCCGGACAGGCGACGGGTTGCGTCAGAGGCGCCTTCCGGGTGGATCCGCCGCAGGTACGAGACCTTTTTCTGATACAGCAAACGGGCCACGGCCTCGTTAGCTTCCACCATGAACATTTCGATCAGGGTGTGAGTGTAGCTTTCGTCCGGCGGGGTTGCGTCCGTGACCAGACCCTCGGGGGACAAGACCAGTTCGACCTCGGGCAGGTCCAGGTGCAGCATCCCTTCGTCGCGGCGGCGAGCCTCGATAACGCGAGCAAGGCGTTGCATTTCCATCAAGCCAGAAACGACCGCCGGCGGTTGGCCGTCTGTCTGCCCGTCCAAGACGGCCTGGGCCTGTCGATACGTCAGGCGGCGCGCCGACCGAATGACCCCGTTTACGAAGCGGGCGTTGCAGACCGTCCCAGCCGCATCGTAGTCCAGGAAAACGCTCTTGACCCAGCGTGGTTGGCCTTCCTGCAGCGAGCAGACTCCGTTGGACAGGACCTCGGGCAACATGGGCAAGACCCGCCGGGGGAAATAGACGCTGTTGCCACGGAGGGAAGCGTCGCGGTCCAGTGCCGACCCTTCGGGCACGAAAGCGGACACGTCGGCGATATGCACCGAAAGCGTCCAGCCATCGGCGGCCGGAACAATACCTATCGCGTCGTCGTAGTCCCGGGCGTCGTCCGGATCGATAGTGAACAAGGTCAGCCCGGAAAGGTCCTCACGGGCCTCCAGGCTGCCATCGAATGCAGCCACCTGGGCCCGGGCTTCCGCCAGCGCGTCAAAGGAGAAGGTTTCGGGCAAGCCGTATTCCCGGATGATTGCCAGGGTTTCCACATCCACTGGACCGGCGGCGCCCAGGGTTTCCACGATGACACCGCGCGCCGGTTCGTCGCCCTCTGGATACCGAACGATCTCGACCGCGACCTTGATACCGGCCTGATGGGCGGGCAACACGTCGTCGATCCGGACCGGTTCAGCCACCACGCGTCCCTGGGGCACGACAAACCAATGGCCGTCCCGTTGTTCCAGCCGACCGACCAACTGCCGGGTTCCCCGTTCCAGAATCTGGACGACATGCCCAGCTATGCCCCCTTCCCGGCGACCCCGGCCGACGACCCGAACGGCCACGCGGTCCCCGGCCATAGCTGTCAGGGTTTCTCCGGGATAGATGTATACGTCGCCTTCGATAAGGGGTTCGTCGGGCACCACGAAGCCGCACCCCCGAGGGCCGGCGCGAAACTCCCCAGTAAGGCGGTCAGAGGCCGCCACCAGACTGGCCCTGCGCCCTTGCATCCGAACCAATCCTTGGTCGCGCAGTTCGTCGAACGCGGCCTGGAATACGTCCAGGCGGTCCGGTCCCTCGGCACCGACGTCCTGCGCCAGGCGTTTCATGCCCAGGGCCCGTCCCGACGATTTCAATGCCTGCAGGATGGCTTCGCGAAAATGTGTTTTCACTTGCTCCCCATTGTTCCCGGGCACCTGCCTACCAGGAAGGATCTATGTACCCGAAATAACGCCCCATCCAGTAGGGCAACAGGTAGCCCGCCGGGGGGTGAGCGGTCCTAAGGTCCTCGCCGCAGGTCTCCCGTTCATTGGGATCGCCCCACCACTCGAAAACCGAGGAACACCGCTCGTCCACGGGGATCGGGTGTTCGGCCAGGCTTCCATGCCGGTCTGACACGCACCATTCGTCGTAGGATGTCGCGTCCTTGGCCCGACGAATGTTGTTGGTTGGGAATCGTTTCAGGGAACAAACCGCGCCTTCGACCATGGACCGCACTTCGTCCGCATCGTAGGCCCCCGGTTCCATTACGCTGACCAGGATGAAGTTCTTGAAGGGGTCCCCCTCGTCCCACATGTCCCT
>CAZHDQ010000510.1:0-2835 GCA_964531595.1 uncultured Anaeromyxobacteraceae bacterium | reverse complement strand
GGGCTCTGAAAGCAGTTCGGTTGCGGGGGGGGCGGCTTGCGATGTCGAATCATCCAGGACATCAGCAAGGGCCAATTCGGTTGTGGACGGCACGCCAATGATCGTGGTGAACGCCAGTTGCGCGTTGTTCACAGCCCCCTGGGTCTGGACGACGGACACCTGTGCGTTTGCAAGACGATTTTGTACACGGGAGACATCAAGGTCCGTCGCGCGGCCCGCATCGAAAAGGAGCATGACTTGGCGCAAATGCGCGGCCAGCGCCTGTTCAGACCGGGCGGCGACCTCTGCCATCTGCCGCGCCTTGTAAAGGCTGAAGTATGCTTCTTGGGTCAACGCTCGGACGTCTGCCTGCTGGGCGCGCAGCCGTTCCCTGGCCAGATCCTCGGACCGTTTGGTGGCCACCAAACCGCTGTACAGCCCAAAACCCGTGAAGATTGGCTGGTCAACCGTGACCCGAAGCGAGAACTGGTTGTCCACGGGCTCTCCAAGCTGCACGGGCTCTGGGACGCTGCCATCCGGGAGCTTGAAAGGCATGTTCAACGAACCTGGTTCCACGTGACTCATTCGGCTGTAGCGCGCCTGGAGTGCAACTTTCGGCAGGAACCGACCAGTCGCTTGTTTCCGTCGAAAGATCGCCGCGTCAACTTCGTCGTGCCTGATAGCCGCCTTGTGATTGTGCGTCAGGGCCATTTCCATGCTGTGCGGCAAGTCGACGGAAAGGCTTTCCTGCGCGTTTGCAGAACCGGGGTAAAACGCCGCAAACAGGAAGATCGATGCGACGATTGTGGCTGCCCGGCGACCTCCAAAAAGTCCCTTCAACCAACGGACCCAGCTCTCGAATGCGCTATAGAACACGGGGATGAAAACGATGGTCAGGAAAGTAGAGGTGGCGAAACCGCCGATGACCGCGATCGCGAGTGGTGAAAACCGTTCGGCGCCTAGTGACCACTCAGCGGCCAGCGGGATCATCCCGACGATGGTGGATAGGCTGGTCATCATGATCGGGCGAAACCGCAGACTGACCGCAGTGGTTAGTGCCTCATCGATGCCAACTCCGCGCTCGCGCTCTTGTTCGATGAACGAAATGAGTAAGATGGCACTGTTGATCACCATCCCCACGATCAGGATCAGACCAACCATGACTGGCATGGATACGGGCTTACCGGCAATGAACAATGCGGCGGCGATCCCCGAAAGGCTCAACGGAATGGAAATCAGGACGGTGAGCGGGTGCATGAAGGACTTGAATTGCGCCACCAAGAGCAGGTAAACGCCGATGATTCCAATGAAAAGTGCCATTCCAATTTCGCTCTTTGACTCCGCTAGATCGCCCTTTTCGCCAGTGAGTTCAACACTGTAGTTTGCCGGGGGGGCGATGCCTGCGAGGGCCTTTTCCACATCCGAAACCACGAATGAAAGAGGACGTCCTTCGATGAAGGCAGTCACTTCGAGGCTGGGCGACAGGTGTTCCCGAGTCACCAATCCCTGGCCGACGACGTCCCGGTACTGGGCCAGTTCACCCAGCGGAACCGGATTTGGCGTCGAGGCGGTGAACAGCGGAAATCGCAATAAATCTTCGGGAGTCGTCCGCTGATCCTTTTCATAGGAAACCTTAATGGGCAGTGGGGTTCCGCCATCACCGTAATAGTCTCCGGCCGTGATGCCGTCTGTCCCTGCCAGCACGGTCTGTCCCACCATGGCTGGCGACACACCTAGCTCGGCTGCCTTGAGCACGTCGATGTCGAAACGCCCTTGTTGCTGATCGATGCGCCAGCTTCGCATTGGTGCGACGATGGAAGGGACTTTTGCAAGCCGCTTTTCAACATCCAACCCGAGCATGTCGAGCACCAGCGGGTCGCTTCCCGTGATCCGGACGATAACCGGTGCCGAGGTTGTAGATTTGGCGGTATTTCCCATTTCGCGAACCGTGGCGACCTTGATTCCCGGTACCTTGGTAATCGCTTCACGAATACGCGTTTCGATGTCCCAGACTGTGTCGACTCGCTGGTCGCGATCCGTCAGCGTGACTGTGATGAAGCCCTGGGTCGGTCCCTGGACGCCAAAGGAAGAAAGCGACCGCATTCCCTGCTCAAAACCGACCTGTGTCTGGACGATCCTGACCTCTTTTTCCTTTTGAATCAGCTCCTCGACGCTGCGGACCACCCGTTCCGTTTCCTCAAGGGATGACCCTGAAGGTGTCTCGAGTGATACGAAGAAGCTGCCGTTGTCCATCTTGGGCAATACGTCCATGCCGA
Organism: uncultured Anaeromyxobacteraceae bacterium; assembly: GCA_964531595.1. Taxonomy (GTDB): domain Bacteria; phylum Myxococcota_A; class UBA9042; order DTJE01; family DTJE01; genus DUVQ01. Next base: position 580 of record CAZHDQ010000510.1, on the reverse strand, counting down.
GTGCTTGGATTCCAATCACCCCTCCACCGAACAGCGCGATGGCCATGAGCACGATGACCCATTTGTGCCGAAGGCTTCCGCGAAGAGACATCAGGTAGAAGCGCTTGAGTCGTTCCATCATCCAATGGAAAGGAACGGTAATTATGTGCACTATGCGGTCGCCTATGTCCCCGCTTTCACGGATGGGGATGTAGGTCGAAAACAAGGGAACAAGGACCAGAGCCACTACGATTGACGAAGAGAACGCGATGAAAAGGGTGAGCGCCAATGGCCCGAAGGTCTTGCCTGTGAAACCGGACAAGAAGAGCAGCGGTACCAGGACTGCAAGGTTCGTTAGTGTGCCTCCGAGTGCAGCACCGCGCACTTCGTCGGCGCCGGCTGCAGCCCCATCCATAGGGCCGAGCCCTTCCGTTTCGCGGCGGCGCACAATATTTTCGAGTACGACCACTGAGTTGTCGATGACGATACCTACCGCAACGATTATTACCAACAAGGTGACCAGATTCAGAACGATGAGCAACAACAACATGACGGCGAAGGTGATTCCGAATGCCAGAGGCATCGTAAAGGCAACAACCAG
>CAZHDQ010000509.1:0-2850 GCA_964531595.1 uncultured Anaeromyxobacteraceae bacterium | reverse complement strand
GCGATACGTTGGCGAATAACCGAAGCGGTCCCCAGGGGTCGACCCAGGCCCCGACGGCCGGGATCGGCCTGACCCCGAAACCCTGGTCCCATTCGACGCGCAGGTCGACGGTTGCCCCGAACCGGTCCAGGAACGGGCCAAATCGGGCGCCGAAGCGTCCCGACACGGTAGTGCGCGAAGGCGAACCCGTGGTCCCGCCCAGGCGGTGCGATTCGCCGCGGTCGTGGGTCGCCGATAGACCGGCGCCCAGGGACAGCCACGGGCGAACGATCCCCTCGGTGGCCGCATTCGCCCCGAACCCGTGGGCGATCAAGGTGGTGGCCGTCGGCGGGCCAGATGGGGGTGCTGCGTCCTCGTAGGCGAAACCCAGTCGGCGGTAGTACGCCGCGGCGCGCGTCCACCCACCAGATCCGAATGTTTGTGGCCCTGCCCACGACGCCCGCGTGACGGCCCGAGTCGTTCGCTGGAGTGCAGTCGTCGATGGATATTGTTCCAGACCACCGATTTCGCGGCGATCCCATGCCCCTTCCGCCATCAGGTCCACGCGGTGTGTTCCGCCGATCCGCCCGGCCACACGGGCCAGACCCTCAAAGCCCAGGACGCCGTTGTGGTTGCGGACGCGATCGACGCCGTTAGTGTCTGTGAAAGGGAACGACCCGTCTGAGGCCAGCACGCCCCCGCCGACCAACATCCCCACGTCGTGAGCCCCGACGAACCATGTGTGGGCGTGCGATGCTTTCAGCCGGGCCGTGGAAAACGAACCTAGGGCCAGGGAGGCCCGCGTGTCGGGGCCCAGAAGCGGGTCTGGGGTCCGTGCCGCGACGACGCCTCCGACCGCGTCGGTCCCGAAGGATGCCGATCGGCCGCCCCGAGTCACGTCCAGTGCGTCCAATGTGACCAGCGACAACCCTGCCAGGTCTGCGCCGCCCATGAACGGCGAGTTCAACGGCACATCGTCCAGCGTAGCCAGCGTGGCTGCGGGATCGGTCCCGCGGATGGCGACGGTGGCGGCCTGGCCGGGTCCTCCCAGCGACAGTACATGGACCGACGGTAGCCGAGCCACTGGGGCGGCAGGTCCTTCGGGTGCGTCCAGTTCGGCCGGTTCTTCCACACGGTCGGCGCGGATAGATTCGCGTTCCGAAGAGGCCGGCGCCGGGTCAGTCAGCACCTCGATCGAAGGCACCGTGATCGCCTCCTGGGCCAAGGCGAGCCGAGTGCCGCCCAGGACGGCCAGCATGGGCAGCGCGGCCAGCACCAAAACGACCGACGTGGTGCTTGTGCAGGTCATTCGTCCACGTATCTTGCGATGACGCCGTCGATGTCGGCCCCGTTCGAAGACGGATCGCGGACGTACGGTGCGCCGGTGTCCGGGTTGATAAGCGAAGGCGCCGTCACCAATTTTAGGTACCTGAATCCGTTTTCACGGATGTCTTGGGACGCAGCATCGTCCGCGGACAGGTCGTCCAGATCAAACGGATCTCCGCCGGCCGCCGCGTGATCGAATGGGTCCACCGAGTTCGATTCGGCGTGATAGCTTACCGGGTAACGCCCCGCGAACCCGGGCCATGCCGCTGGGTCCGCCGCGTAGACCGATTCGTCGTCGGCGATGTAGTCGTGGGGGAACGGCACCCATGTCGTGCCATCGGTCGACAGGAACACCACTGCCAGGTCCATGAACACCCGACCACCACCGATTTCGAAGGGGTTTTCAAAGACCACGAAATCGACACCTTCGCCGTTTCGGACCCAGGCGCCTCCCCAGGACACTACGAGGAAGTTGTCCTCGCCCTCGGCGAAGCCCAGGCTGAACACGTCCGCACTGCCGGCGCTCGGGCCTCCGCCCCGAACACCGTTGACGGCCCTGTTCGCATCCTGGACGCCTTCGCCAGTGTCGCCGGGGGCCTCGACCACGGTCCCGGCCGTCACGCCCGTCGGGACCACGACGTCCGCCACGGTGGCGTCAGCACCCTCCGAACCCGCAGATTCGCAGGCACCGGCCAGCAACCCCGCCAATATCATCGCAGCCCATGCACGTCGCACGGTGCCTCCTTCAAACGCCTCGTGGTGTCACTGAACCGGCTTCAACAAGGTCCACCCGAACCCGCCACAGCCAGCGTTGGCCGGGTCTGTCGCGTCGGGCCGCTTGGTGCCTCTGGCGGCTTCCTGGCTTGTCGCGTCGTACGCGATTTGGCACAGGTACAGGTCGCCCGCGTGCTCGGCCCAGTCGAACCGGCTCCACAGGTTCGGGGAGTACTCGTTGGTGGCGTCGTTTTGTGCCACCAGCCAGTTTTCGCCGTTGTCGAAAGCGGCGATGTTATAGCGGCCCATGCCGGCCAGTGTTACCGTTTCGGACGTGATCACGACCGACGTGCCCCACTGGTCGGCGAATTCCCCTTCGATCTCCAGCGCGCTGTCCGACGTCTCGCACCCCGCGGACATCAGCACGCACCCCAGCACCAGGATCCATCCCTTGAACTGCTTGGTCATTAACGGATTCTTCACCGAATTCCTCCCGTTTCGGCAGGAATCGCGTGTGGCCCAGTCAGGTTCGCTTGTCGGGGGTCGACGAACGAGGGTGGGGCCGCATCGCTTCCTCCCGAAACCGCATGCGTTGCGAACGGCGGCGAGTGTCCTGGCTCCCGGATCCCCCTCCCCCAGTCCTTCCCGGCGTCAACCGACGCCAGTGGCTATTCTGGGTTCGTCCCCGGTTACAGTTGCGGGGGCAGCACCGGCATCGCACCGGCTTCCTGCACCTACCGTTCGGGCGGCATTATACCCTGGCCGGTCCCCTTGGCAAACTGGCACGGATATTTCTGACACGGATATTTCTGGCACGGATATTTCTGACAC
>CAZHDQ010000508.1:0-2851 GCA_964531595.1 uncultured Anaeromyxobacteraceae bacterium | reverse complement strand
GGGCATCTGCTACTGCCTGCACGCGAGACTCCCTGGCCGGACTCCCCAGGAAATCGATCTGGCCGAGGCGGAGCGGTTGGGTATGGCCGCCGCGCGGATCCACCAAGTCGGGGCCTTGCGGGATGCCCCCGATCGCCTGCGAATCGATGCTGAAGTGTCGGTGCGTGCCGAACTGCGCTGGATGGAGGCGCAGGGGGTCGTGGCCGAACCGTTCAGGGACCGTTACTTCGAGGCAGGGCGGGCCATCGCCGCGGTCCTGGATCGGCGGCTCCGTGGGGTCGAAATGCACCGAATTCACGGGGATTTTCACCTGGGAAATCTGGTGCTTTCGGAGGGGTCCTTTTCGATTCTGGACTTCGACGACATGGCTGTCGGCCCAGCGGTGCAGGACCTGTGGCTGGTCGCGCCGGGCCGGGATGCGCACGACCGACGGATGCGCGAGGCGTTCCTGGAGGGCTACGAAAAATTCCGCGTCTTCGATCGGGCGTCTTTGAGCCTGATTGAACCGTTGCGCGGCTTGCGGATGATCCGTTATTCAGCCTGGCTGGCGCGCCGCTGGCACGACCCGCTGTTCCCGCTCACCTGGCCCCACTTCGGGACCGAAACATACTGGCACGACGAGGTCGAGGCGCTCGAGGACGTCGTGCAAGACCTTGCGCGATTGGAGCATCTGGAAGGCGAGGCGCTGGCCGTGGCCCCCTTGGAGCCGCCGCTGACGAATCGCGATCTGTTCTGGGACTGGGAAGGCGAGCCTACCGCCGCCGATGTTGACAACGACGACGTGAAAGGGAACACTTCGCCCTGATGCGGACGACCTCCATTGCTACGCTCCTGGCCCTCGTGACGTTCGGATTTGATGCGAACGCCGTCATCCCACAGGGCGCCGAGGTGCCGGATTTTCAGGTCGAAGGCGTCGACGGGGCGCAGTTCCGCCTGTCGGAATTAGCTGGCCGGTTCGTGTTGGTCATTTTCGAGGACCGGGCCTGCGCCGCCCAGAACGTGAGTCTGAAGCAGCGGTTGTGGGACCTGCACCGACGCGGGCGTCTGGACGACCGGTTGGCCGTGGTGCCCGTGGCGGACGTACGACTGTTTCGGGAATGGCCGGCAAGTAATTACGCGCGCAAGGCTGTCGCGGCTGAAAGCAAGCGGTCGGGAAGGGCCCTATTCGCCGACTTCACCGGGGATGCCGGTACGGCGCTGAACGCGAAACCTGGGCTTTCGACGCTGGTCTTGCTTGATCACGACGGCCGGGTTATCTGGTCGGGCGAAGGTCCTCAGGACAAGCCGGCACAGGCCAAACTGATTCGAATGATTCTGGAAAGGGCGGGCGTGAAGGGCGATGCCAAGGCGCAGCGGCCCAAGGCCCAGGCGGTTGGGAAGCATCCCAAGGCAGGTCCCAAACCTGTCCCCGACCCGGTTGCTGCCCCCGTTGCCGAAACCTCGACAGACGCTGCGCTGGAACCGCGTCCCGACCCCGGCACTGCGGCCGAAACGACCCCCTAGACTTCCCCTGATTTTTGGATAAGTTGATGTCCTGATGCGTGTTTAGGCCCAGGCTCTGGCCTCACCTGCAACAGCACTGCCGCCCGACGCAGCCCAGCTTGATGTCCAGGTTGTAGGGGCCAAAGTCGCCATCCTCGTCTTGGGCAATGGCCCCATCAACGACGATCGTGACCCAGCCGTCGGCCGCCGCGACGTAGGTGATGGTCTCGGGTTTGTTGTCACCGTTCTTGTATTCGCAAGCGATCAGATCAGTAAACTTGTTGCCGGCGCACTTCGTGCCCCGGTAAAGCTTCAGGGATATCTGGTAGTCCCTTTTCAGGGGTGTGGCGGTCACGACCACGCTGTCCCCGGTCATCATGTACAAGCGGTAGAAATCATCTTCCTGGGCGTCATAGCATCTTACGTCGCCAAAACTCGGCAGGTTGTCGTTGTCGCCGTGCTTCGTTGTGTCCCCTGAAATCCGGGTCCCAGCCAAGGCGGTTTTGCGTCCGACGACCTTGGCCGTTGAGCACTTTTTGCCATCCGGAGCGTTGTCGGACTCGCACCCCAAAGCGCCGGTGCAGCCGTCTTCGCAAGTCCAGGATTCGGAACAGTATTGGTCGCCCAGGCAATTGAAATCGGAAAGGCATTCGACGCAAGCCTCGCCGTTGCGGCAGATATTGGCCGGCGCCACGCATTTCACGCAGGACGGACCGCAGGCTGCTGCCGTGTTGCATCCATCGCAGGTGCCGTTTAGGCACCGGCGACTGGCGCCGCACGATACGGCGGTGCACTCGCACCCGTTGTCGGTGCAGTTTGGTTCCCACTGCGAGCAGGCTTCGCAACCTGGGCCGCAGTGGAGTGGGTCCAGTCCGCAATCGTTGCATGTGTGGGCACTGTCGCACCAACGTCCATTGTCGCAATCTTTATCAAGCACGCATTCGACGCAAGTACCCTTGTAGCACGTAGGTGTTAACTCGGGGCACGGCTCGCATGTCGCCCCGCATGCCTCGGACGTCGAGCAGTTGTTGCAACTTCCGTTCAAGCACACCAAGTCGCCGCAGGATTCATCTGTGCATACGCACTCGCCACCGGAGCACACCGGGGTCTGGCCCATGCACTGTTCGCACGTATTGCCGCAGTGCTCCGGGTCGGTATCGTTGCAGGCCACGCATTCCTGGGTGCCGTTGCACCAGGCGGTTTCGTCGCAGTTCGACTGCACTCGGCACGCGACACAGCGCCCCTCGTTGGCCCCCTCGCCTGGCCCGACATAGCACCAAGGAGTCGGTGCCGCGCACTCCTGGCAATTGGAGCCACAGGATTCGTTAAAGACGCATGGCTCGCATCGCCGGCTTCGGCAGATAGTTCC
>CAZHDQ010000507.1:0-2855 GCA_964531595.1 uncultured Anaeromyxobacteraceae bacterium | reverse complement strand
GGTTGCAAAAGGAAGGCGACCAGGGGCGCCAAAAAATCAACCAGTACACACGATGCTCGACGGTCGCGCTGGCGATGGTCCAGGGTATCGGCATCTCTATCTGGCTGCAGAGCCTGAATGCGCAGGCCGGCACTGAACACCTGGTGCGGTTGTCGGGTTTCACATTCCAATTCCTGACGGTGCTGTCGCTGACGGCGGGCACCCTGCTGCTGATGTGGATGGGTGAGCAGATCACGGACCGTGGCATTGGCAACGGTATCTCGATGATCATCTTTGCGGGTATCGTGGCGCAGTTGCCGCGTGCCGTAGGCCAGACCTTCGCGCTGTCGACGATGGCGGGCGGTCGCTTGGCACCGTTGACCCTTATCCTAATCCTGGTGCTGGTAGTCCTGACCATAGGCGTCATCGTGTTCTTTGAACGTGGCCAGCGGCGGATTCCAGTTCAGTACGCAAAGAAGGTGGTCGGTCGAAAGCTGTACGGCGGCCAGACGACATTCCTGCCGTTGAAGGTCAACACTGCTGGTGTTATTCCGCCGATCTTCGCGTCGTCAATCCTGATGTTCCCGGCGACGATGTCGAACCTGTTCCCGGGTGCGGCTTGGGTCATCTGGCTTCAGAACACCTTGGTTCCGGGGCAGATGTTCTACAACGCGATTTACGTCGTGTTGATTGTGTTCTTCGTGTTTTTCTACACGGCGGTCACGTTCAACCCGGTCGATGTCGCTGACAATTTGAAGAAGAATGGTGGCTTCGTGCCAGGCATCCGCGCCGGCAAGGCCACTGCGGATTACATCGACCGTGTTCTGTCTCGGATCACGGTGGGCGGCGCTATCTACATCTCGGCGGTGTGCGTGCTACCCACGATCCTGCAGTCGAATTTCGGGGTACCGTTCTACTTTGGCGGCACGTCCCTGTTGATCGTGGTCGGCGTTGCGATGGACACGGCGAGCCAAATCGAATCACACCTGATCAGCCGAAACTACGAAGGTTTCGCTGGCGCCCATGGCCCCCGGATGCGATCGCGACGGGACCAAGGCTGACCGTGGTCTGGTAAGACGGCTGGATCGGTTAGGGCTTGACCTTTTTGGAATTGAGAGTAAACTCGCGGCCTCGCGGATTTTCGCGGGGTGTGCTCGTGAGCGGGCGTTCGGTTCGTGGATTTGAGGGGTTTTGATGGCGAAGGAAGAGGCCATTGAGGTCGAGGGCGTTGTCGTCGAGGCGTTGCCTAACGCGACGTTTCGGGTGGAGCTCGCGAACGGTCATAAGGTGTTTGCGAGTGTCTGTGGGAAGATGCGGATGCACTTCATCCGGATCCTACCAGGCGACAAGGTCAAGATGGAATTGACCCCGTACGACCTGACACGCGGCCGGATCACGTTCCGGATTCGATAGGAGGGCACCATGAAGGTCAAGGCTTCGGTAAATAAGGTCTGTGACAAGTGCAAGGTGGTCAAGCGTCACGGCGTGGTTCGGGTGATTTGCGAGAATCCGCGGCACAAGCAGCGGCAAGGATAGGTTGGAGGCGTCATGGCTCGAATTGCTGGTGTAGACCTTCCCAGAAAGAAGGCCGTCGGGATCGCGCTGCGTTACATTTACGGCCTGGGTCCGACGACCTCAACAAAGGTGTTGGCGCAGGCCGGTGTCGACCCGCGGACCAAGACTGACGACTTGACCGAAGGCGAGGTCGCGCGGATCCGCGAGGTCATCGATTCGGGCGAATACAAGGTCGAGGGCGACCTGCGCCGCGAGATTGCCGCGAATATCAAGGCATTGATGGACATGGGCTGCTATCGCGGCCTGCGTCATCGTCGCGGTTTGCCGGTCCGAGGCCAGCGAACGCACACTAATGCGCGGACACGCAAGGGCCGGAAGGGCGCCACCATCAAGAAGAAGAAGTAAAGGAGGAGCCGGGACATGGCCAAGGCCAAGACAGGCAAAAAGAAGGTCCGCAAGGACATCCCGATTGGGGTCGTCCATGTGACGGCTTCCTTCAACAACACGATCGTCACCATCACGGACCCGAACGGGAACGTGGTGTCGTGGTCCTCTTCGGGCCGGAAGGGCTTCAAAGGATCGCGTAAGTCCACTCCGTTCGCGGCCCAGATGGCGGCCGAGGATGCGGCGAAGCGAGCCCAGGAAAGCGGCATGCGTTCGGTGCATGTCTTTGTCCGGGGTCCGGGCGGCGGTCGTGAGTCGGCCGTGCGCGCTTTGGCTGCGGCTGGGCTTCGCGTTTCGTACATCCGCGACGTGACGCCGGTTCCCCACAACGGTTGTCGTCCGCCCAAGCGGCGGCGGGTCTGACGGGAGGTTTTCGCGTGGCCAGGTACACCGATAGTCTTTGCCGGCTTTGCCGGCGTGAAGGCGCGAAGCTCTTCCTCAAGGGCGAGCGCTGCTACACCGACAAGTGCGCGTTCACCCGGCGTTCGTACGCCCCAGGTCAACACGGCCAGGGTCGCAAGAAACCGACAGCCTACTGCATCCAATTGCGCGAAAAGCAGAAGGTTCGGCGGATGTACGGCATGATGGAGAAGCAGTTTCGGCTGTTCTTCGAGCGTGCCGACCGTATGAAAGGCGTCACGGGTGATAACCTGCTGCGCCTGCTCGAGACTCGACTCGACTCCGTCACCTACAGGGCGGGTTTCGCGGTAAGCCGCGGTGATGCCCGGCAGTTGGTGGGCCATGGTCACGTCAGCGTCAATGGCCGCCGAGTGACGATCCCTTCCTACATCGTCAAACTGGGCGACGTGATCGAAGTTCGCGCCCGGAGTGTCGGGTTTAAGCGGGTTATCGAGGCGGCGTCGGTTGCGGACCGCAAGTCGACCGTCCGGTGGCTCGAAATCGATCGCGCGAAGTTC
>CAZHDQ010000506.1:0-2870 GCA_964531595.1 uncultured Anaeromyxobacteraceae bacterium | reverse complement strand
CATTGAGTTGGGCTTCGCGTTCTTAAATGAACGGATCGCGTTCATCGACGTGCCGGGGCACGAGCACTTCATCAAGCACATGGTGGCGGGCGCTGCGACCGTGGACTACGCGCTGCTGGTCGTGGCGGCGGATGACGGAGTGATGCCCCAGACCCGGGAACACCTGGACATCCTTAACCTACTCGACGTGCGCGGCGGCCTGATCGCGGTCACGAAGGCCGACTTGGCCGACGATGGACTGGCCGAACTAGCCTGCGACGAAATCGCCGCAACCTGCGCCGGGACCGTGCTTGACGGAGCAGCAATACACGTCGTCGACAGCCTTTCTGGGCGAGGCATCCCGGAACTGCGGCAGGCCCTGATAGAAATGGCGGCGGGTAAGCGGGTCCGCGGCGGTATCGGTGGCTTCCGGATGTTCATCGACCGCGTGTTCACGATGAAGGGCTTCGGCACGGTGGTCACCGGATCGGTCCTTTCGGGCACGGCGCAGATCGACGATCGAATGCTGCTGCTGCCTCAAGGCACCGAGGTGCGCATCCGCGGCATCCAGTCCCACACGCGCGCCACAGACCGGGTCGTCGCGGGGCAGCGAGCCGCCCTGAACCTGGCGGGAGTGTCCGTCGAAGACGTGCAGCGCGGCAACGTGCTGGCGACTCCGGGCACGCTGGGTCCAACCCGCCGGATGCTGGCACGAGTGAAGATGCTGTCATCGTCGCCAACTCCGCTGGAGGACCGACAGCCACTCCACCTGCACATCGGAACGACTGATTTGGTGGCCCGAGTGGCCCTGCTGGAATCTGCCCCGATCCCACCTGGCGGCGACGGCTACGTTGAGTTGCGACTGGAGTCGCCTGCCAGCGCGCGCCGGGGAGACCGTTTCATCCTGCGCAGATTCAGCCCTCTGGCGACCATCGGCGGTGGGACGGTGCTGGATCCGACGCCCGCCCCAGGACGGCGAACGCGGGCGGTTCTTCGACAAGCGGCCGCCAGCCTCGATTCCACTGACGACGGGGTCCGAGTCGCCGCCGCATTCGAACAAAAGCCCTTCGCAACGACAACGGACGTGACCGCGGCCCTGGCAGATGACGTCGACCGCATTGCGGCCTTGGTAGAGGACCTAACGCAGGCAGGTGACTTGTTCCCAGTCCCGACGGGGGCGGCGACACGATACTGCACCATCGCCCGGGCCCAGACCGTCCTTGAAGCAGCCGCCAGGGAACTGGGCGCGTTCCACCAACGCAACCCACTGCGGTCCGGAATGCCACGCAGCGAACTGGTGTCCAGGCTGGCGCGGCTGCTCCCCGATGGGATTGGGCTGCCTTTCCTGGAACAGGCCGTCGCCCAGGGCTTGCTGTCCGGACCTTCACCCCAGACAGTCGCGGCGCCCGACTTCGAGGTCCGGCTGACCCGACGCCAGCGCGATTCAATCCCGGTCATCGAGCAGGCCCTGGCGGCCGGCGCCCTGACACCGCCGTCTGTGGACGACCTTGCATCCGAGGCCGGCATCCCGACCAAGGACGCGCGTCTGCTGCTGACCTTCCTGGTTGATTCGGGTCGCGCGATCTGCCTGGAAGGTTCGCTGTACTTCGCGATGGACGCCGTCCAAGCCGCGCGACACCGGCTGGTGGACCTGTTCGCGAAACAGCCCGAAGCGACGACATCCTGCATACGCGAACTGCTGGGCAGCACGCGCAAGTTCCTGATCCCGATGCTCCAACATTTCGACGAACTGCGATGGACGCTGCGCCGCGAAGACGTTCGCCTAGCGGGGCCACATCTGCGTGACGACGCATCGACGGCTGGGCAGGCCCACTGACCGCAATAGCCCGCTCATGATAGCCACTTCGCGGCGACGGCCAGCGACTGGGTAAGAGCCAGCGTATTCAAGGCGTTGGTCGGACATGCAAGACCACGCCTCCAGTCAAGGCCGCCAGACCTGGTTGAGTTCCATGAGTTTTTGATTGATGAAAAACGGTTTCAGGGACATGAGACGAGATCTTTGTGCATCGCTATCAAGGCCCGACCACAAGTTCACAGCCTCCTGCGGGTCGTCAACCAGATTGACCAGGAAACTTTTGTGTTTTCTGTAGTAGTACGTAAACTTTTCAGGATAGTTAAGTACTGACAGATACTTGCCGCTGTATGGCTGGACTAGGTAGATCGGGTGTTGACCGGCCGGAGCCGAAAAGATGGAGACCCCCTGAAAGTGGTTGGGGGTGTCTATTCCCAGCAGATCCAGCAGCGATGGCGCAATGTCCATCTGCGAAAACGCGATATCGTCAACGACTCGCGGCTTCAACACCCCGTTCCAGATCATCAGTAAGGGCACCCTGAACGATTCCTCGAAATGTCCGGCCTCGTTGTGCGTAATCCCATGATTACCCAACGGGAAACTGTGATCACCCAGGACGATAACGATGCTGTTGCTCAAATAGTCGCGTTTGTCCAGTTCATCCAAAAAATCCTGCAATTGCGCGTCGCAGATGTGAATGGAGTTCGCGAAGTGTTGATAGATGTTCTCGGGTTCACGAAACAGCGCCCGCTTCTCGGGAGGCACCTCGTTGAACCTCATGTGATTCGCGACGGTCGCCAGCCCAGCCAGGATCGGTCTTTTGTCGCCAGCGTCCCGATAATGCGAATCCAGATACTCGAAAAACCGCCTGTAGAAGACACCATCTTCCGGCCCCCAACCCCAGATTTCCGCCTTGTCGCGTTCGGTCAGATAGGGGTAGATCGACTGTGCCTCATCCCATCCGTTTCGCTTCAGAAAAACGCCCGTGTTGTCGTAGGTAATGTCGCTATTCGCCTTGAAATACGTTGTGTAGTAGCCATTTTCATGGAGGATTGCCGGCAAGGATCGCAAATTCAGG
>CAZHDQ010000505.1:0-2871 GCA_964531595.1 uncultured Anaeromyxobacteraceae bacterium | reverse complement strand
ACGATGGCTTTATGTAAATCACGGCGAGAAATCCTCTCGAAAAACTGGCTGAGGTCCATATAATCCCCGCAGGTCTTTTCGTCCCGGAAAGGAGTTTCCCATGAAGCGAACCCGGTTGCCCGCCCTTGTAATTGTCGCCGCATGGCTATTGATCGGCTGCGCCGGCTCGGACGCGAACGCACCCGACGCCGTCGTCACGGACAGCATTGAAACGGACCAGGGCCTTGAAACGGACCAGGGCAGCGATATCGGCACGACCGACGAGGGCGTGGACGACGTAGCCCCCGACGTAGTGATCGAGGATGCCACGCCGGACCTGGGCAGCGATCCCGGTCTGCCGTGCGTGGACGACTTCTGCGCCGCCGGCCCTGAATCCGCACCGGACCCGCGACTGATGGGGCCGTTTCCGGTCGGAATCAAGACGGTCATCTATACCGACCCGAACAACCCGAATGAAGACGGCTCGCCCCGCCTCCTGAAGACCGAAATCTGGTACCCCACGACCGAGGCATACCGGGACAGCGAGCGCTACGCCTACGACCCTATGACCGACGGCACCGACGCGCTGCGCGAGAAGTATTCGGACATCGAAATCGGCACATTCCCGTGCGAGGGCGTTTACGGGGCCCCGGTGCGACGCGGCAGCGGCCGATTCCCCCTGGTGATATTCAGCCACGGGGCATACGGCATCCGATACCAGAGCACGTACCTCACGATCACGATGGCCTCGCACGGCTACGTCGTCGTCGCCCCAGACCACCAGTTCAACACGCTGTACGAAATCATGGTCGACGGATGGAACGGCCTCGACTTGGTCCCGTCTGCCCTGCAGCGGCCCTTCGACGTGCTGTTCCTGATCCAGAAGTTCGCCGAGCGCAACGCGGACCCGACAGACGAACTGTACGACCTCCTGGACATGGAACACGTCGGCGTGACCGGCCACTCCTTCGGTGGCCTGACGGCGTTCCTTTCGGTCATCGACGAGCGCGTCAAGGCGATCGTCCCCATGGCACCAGAGGGCTCGATGGTCAACATGGTGGCCACGGTCCTGGAAATGCCGCTCCTCGAAGACATCCATACGCCAGTCATGATGATGGGCGGGGTACTGGATAAAACTCTGGCCTACCAGACATCGATGGCTGACATCTACCCGATACTCCACACGCCCAAATGGTTCCTGACACTGAACCGCGGCGGCCACTACACGTTCACTGACATGTGCAGGATGAAGCTTGAGGAACTGGCTGACCGGTGGGGCGATGCCGGGGACGCCATGAACGACGGCTGCAACCCGGAAACCAACTGGAACTACGTAGAGTCCCACGAGGCAGTCTTGCACTACGCGATCGCGTTCCTGAACCTGTTCCTGCGCGATAGCCCAGACTCGGCCGACTACCTGACCGCCGAGGCCGGCGCAGACTTCGGCGATGAGATCATGTTCCAGGCCGACCCCGAATAGGCCGCCCCTGGCCGCCCTCCCCTGCGCGTCGAAACGAACGACACAAAAGTAGTCACACCCACTTGATTGAACAGCCCAGCGCAGGCCTCTGATCGGCGTCGATCGGGCGCCCGTCCGCAAGCGCCATCACCGCATCACGCAGTTCGTGGCGGGTCACCCGGTCCGGTTCCTGCCAGTTGTCGTCCATCCGTCCGTGGTACACCAGCAGGCCACCGCCGTCGAACAGGAAGAACTCGGGGGTACACAACGCGCCCAGCGCCCGCGCCACCGCTTGGTCACCATCGACCAGATACGGGAACTGGATACCGCGTGCGCGGATTTCAGCCTTCATGCCCTCGGGGGAATCTTCGGGGTAGTCGGGGTTCAGGTTCGGATTGATCGCAACGGTGTTTATACCCCGCCCTGCCACATCGCCTGCCAGCGCCACCAAACGCTTCCAGATCGCCTTCGCGTACGGGCAGTGGTTGCAGGTCACGACCAACAAAAACCCCTGGGGCCCGGCCAAATCGGCCGATCGGTGCATCTTGCCGTCGGCATCAGCCAGCGTGAATTCGGGCATCGTGGAACCCAGGGCCGCGACGCGCGATTCGGTCAACGCCATGTCTCGCCTCCTAAAATAAGGGACCCGAACAAGTTGGGGTCCAAAAATCGGCTGTCAAGGTCGAAGGCGGCCCCATCAAGCCTCAGGATCGGACATTCCTGCCGCCACGTCGTCGTGTGGCAGGCTGCCCCGGGGCGCCCGAAGATACGCAAACGGGGTCAGGTACAGCAGGTTCGACACGCGGGATGTGTAGATGTCGGCGTACTGCTCCATCTGGCGAGCCAAGCTGCTCTTGTCGTTCCCGGCACGCATCAAAAGCCCCCAACGAGGGTTGTAAAGTGCCGTCGAAGCCCTCGCAAGCGGGATGATCTTCGCATCCAGCACCTCCAGCGCCTGCCGGAGTCGGCTCATTTCCTGGCGCAACCGACCGGGCGTTTTGTCAGGTATCGGCCCGTGTTCATCCTTGGCCCGCAAAAGACCCAGGCGCGCGGTTACGTGGCGGCGTTCCAGCCGGTCCTTTTCTTCCATCAGGCGGGTCAGTTCGGCTTCGCTTTCGCGAAACGCGTGGACCGCGCTCAGTTCGTCCTCCAGTTCGCGGACGACCAACCCGGTGCGCCAGCGCAGCACGTCCTTGGACACGTGGACGTCGACGAACAGGTGGTCGCCGATATACAGGATTTCTTCACCCGAAACGCCCAGGCACGCCTCGACCTGCCGGGCATCCCCGCCGACAAAACGCCCGGAAGCAGCCAGCGACATCACCGGCCGCAGCAGCCCGTCATCGCCCACCAATTCGAACGCCGGCATGCGACTGGTGAAGAAACTGGGCTTGCGTGCAGATGTCGCCAGCAATGGCCTGGAAGCCCTTGCT
>CAZHDQ010000504.1:0-2874 GCA_964531595.1 uncultured Anaeromyxobacteraceae bacterium | reverse complement strand
GTCTGACAAGCCCATCGAAGCGAACGTAGCCCGGCAAAACGACAATTCACGCGCCTTGTGCGCCTCGAACTGGACGTCTTCGTGATGCAGCTTGTGGTCGTATTTCTTGACTATCCCGTGATACAGGTTGCCGACTGCAGCCCCGGGGAACAGTTCCTCATCGGTGACCTTGTTCAGCCCCTTGTGCTCGTGCGTGTACTTGTGCAGCGCCAGCGCCAAGTACGTGACCAGCGGGAACACCTGATCCTCGACGTGGGCCGTGTGCGCCAACCGCAGCAGCGCCTGGAACGTCGCCTTGCCGCACTTCTTGAACATGCGCTCCAGCGACGCGATCATCCGGCTGTCCATGCGCCGCGCCCGGACCTCGGCGACCAACTGCTTCGCGTTGTTCAGGATAAAAAGGTTCTTGAAGCACTGGTAAAGTTTGTCGCTGTCGGCGTAGTTCTCGATCGTCTGGATGTTGTGCATCCGGTCGGCCAACTTGACCAGCGCCGCCACCATGCGAACGCTGACATCAGTGTGCGTGAACAACCCCGAGATCGACTTGTAGTAAAGGTCGGCCTTGTGTCGGGTCAGCGTCCAGGTCACCTCGACCACGCGCTCGACGAGGTCTCGCGGAAAACCGGCTTCGAATGCCGCATCGAGCACGTCCACGGCAAACCGGCTCCGACACTCCCCTTCCATCGCCTGCGCCGACTCGCCTTCCCCAGGCTTGCCCAGGTCCAGTCTCTCCTCTGGCACGTCGTGCAGCAGGCCCGCAGCAATCACGTACGGCTGACACCGCGCCATCCGCAGGTACATCGCGACATTCGTCGGGTGGGTAAACGCCGACTGCCCGTTCTTGCGGGGCTTCATTTCGGCGTAAAGCCTCCGGGCCACCTCGTAGCAACCTGAAACGAAAGCTGTATCGTCGGGCGCCATCCCTTCGACCAGCAACTTCAACGGGACCGGATCTAGTGCCGGTGACCAAATCTGGAACTCTTCGAAGACGATTTCCGCACTGGACGACATGTCACCCCCTGCGTCGGCGGTCATTCTGGCACTCGGCACCGGGACGACGCAACCCCTGGAACCGGACCTTCCGGTGGTTTGACACGAATCACACACAACCACAGAATCACCTGGGCAAAAGGAATGGGGTTGCCGATGGAACTGCCTGACCTGCTGTCGATCCTGGAAGCGGTGCGGGACGGGACCCGTTCCCCACAACAGGCCGTGGACACCCTGCGAACGCTACCCACTCGGCGGCTGGGTGATGTGGCGTTCGATGCGCACCGCGCGCTGCGTCGTGGCGTCGGAGAAGTCGTGTTCGCCCCGGGGAAGGACGACGGCCAACTGGTCGACGCCGCCCGTGCATCGCTGGAATCCGGGCAGAACTGCCTGGTGACGCGCATCTCGCCAGACGGGGCCGAGGCGCTGCGGTTGGCGTTTGGGAACGAAGGCTTCACGCACTATCGCAAGGCGAGCATCGTTACCATCATCGAACGGCCGGTGGTCGACCAGGGCCGCGGAACGATTTTGGTGATGACGGCTGGAACATCGGACGTACACATTGCCGAGGAGGCCGCGATCGCGTGCGAGTTCTTCGGCAACAAGGTGGCGCGCGCATGGGATGTGGGGGTGGCGGGGATCCACCGACTGATGGACCACATGGACGAGATTCGATCGGCCACCGTGATCATAGCGGTTGCGGGTATGGAAGGTGCGCTGCCGTCGGTGGTCGCCGGCCTGGCACCCTGCCCTGTCATCGGGGTCCCCACGTCAGTCGGCTACGGCGCTTCGTTCGGCGGTGTCGCCGCCTTACTGGGGATGTTGAACTCGTGCGCTGGCGGCGTCAGCGTGGTCAACATCGACAACGGGTTCGGGGCCGCGATGACGGCGACATTGATCAACCGGCGCCGTGACGGCGACCCGGCCTGAAGGAGAAAAGGCTCATGACACGCATCGCTTACCTGGACTGCCCAGCGGGCGTCGCCGGAGACATGGTGCTGGCCGCCCTGCTACACGCGGGCGCCGACTTGGCGGCGGTTCGCGATGCGGTCGCCCGGGTCGTGGGGCGATCGGTGGCAATCGATGTGCAGCCCGCATCGGGCAGTGAAATCCACGGACTGCGCCTGATTGTCGACGAGGCCGTGGCGAACTTTGCAGGCAGCCACCACGAACACGACTACACGCACGAACATCCGCACGAACACGCCCATGGCGACGGCCACGGGCACGAACATCCGCACGAACACGCCCACTCGCATATGGAAGATCGCTCCGCGCGAACGATCCTGGCGGCCATCGCGTCGGCCGGGCTGCCCGCCGTTGTTGCCGAGCGCGCCACAGCCGTCTTTGAGCGGTTGGCCCGAGCCGAGGCGCGCGTGCATGGCGTGTCGCCCGACGACGTACATTTTCACGAGGTGGGCGCTGTCGACTCGATTGCAGACATCGTCGGGGTTTCAGCGGCACTCCACAGCCTGGGCGTAGACCGGGTCGAGGCATCGCCTCTACCGATGACCCACGGTTGGGTCCAAACGCAGCACGGTCGAATGCCCATCCCGGCACCCGCGACACTGGAGGTCCTGGACGGATACCCCATCTTCGGAGTGGACGCCGCCGGTGAGTTCGTAACCCCGACCGGCGCTGCCTTGTGCGCCGCTCTTGCCACGGCACCTGGCCCAATACCGACGATGCGACCCCGGGCGATCGGGTTCGGCTTCGGCACGCATTCTTGGCCGGACGGGCGCCCGAACTGCGTTCGAGTAGTCCTGGGCGACGCCGACGAAGCAGACGACGACCGCGGCGAATGGGAGATCGCGGCCAATCTGGACGACTGCACCCCCGAGGCGGTTTCGGTGTTGTGCGACGCCCTGTTCGCGGCAGGCGCAC
>CAZHDQ010000503.1:0-2890 GCA_964531595.1 uncultured Anaeromyxobacteraceae bacterium | reverse complement strand
CAGGAGATTCAATACTACCGGGAACTGCGGTGGATCGAGCCGCCCGAGCAGTTCCTGAAGCGCATGCTGGCCCGCGCGCTGTTCGAGGACCGTGGCATCCGGGAGGTGGTCGGGGGTACCGGTGTGACGCTCGACGTCCACATGGTCGCCTTCGACGAGATCCTGGCCCCGAAACCCCTGGTACGCGCGGTTGTCATCGCCAACCTGCATGACGATCGCCACGTGATCTGGGAGCAGACGATTGCCGTCGAACGCCCCATAAGTGAACCCTTGGAAGGCGATGCTGCTGCGGAAAAGGTCCGGATGTTCGGCGAGGCACTGGAGTCCACGGCCGATGCAATCGCTGACCGCGTGGTGTCCGAGTTGCACACGCCGCAATGAAACCGAAACGATCGTCAGCCCGCGTTGCCGGGCGACTCAAAACACCGACTGCAGATTCAGGGAGAAATTGTGGTTGAAGCCCACCGGGGCATAACCGAAGGAGTAATAGAGGTCCAGCGAGATCTGATCCAGTATCAGGAAGTGCATGCTGGGGCCACCGGCATAGGCCATCGCGAATGGGCGACCGTTCCGGGTTGCGTCACCAAAGGCTGCCATGTCGTAGAAAACCCCCAATTTTACCTTGTCCCGCCAAACCGCCCCTCGAAACGCGATCTCGGCCTGCAACGTTTCGCGCACCCAGTATCGATCGCTGAAGAAGGTGCGCATGCAGTTGCTGGACAGTGGCTTGTGGTCCCAGAACTTAACGTCACCCGCCAAGTACAGTCCTCGGGCCCTCAGGAAGAGGTCGTGGTTGCCCCAGTGGAACAGGTTCTGAAAGGACATGCGGGAGTCGAACATCACCCGTGGCTGTTGGGACAAAGCGAGCGTCGCCTCGAGTTTCAGCCATCGTTTGCGCGCCGTGCGGATCACCTCTTCCGGGTCCAAGTCCAGTTTGATCTCGGCATGGGCTAGGTATCGCTGCAGGTTTCGCTCCCCAGGCGTCACCCGGGGAGGCTGCTCGGGATCGTCTGGCATCTTGGTAACGTCAAAGATGTAGGTGTTCGTCGCCCCCACACCCACCGTCAGCTTCAGTATCGGGCGCCACAGATTGATCTCCAGACTCGCCATCGCCGCCCAACGACCCGCTCGCAGCGATGCTAAGCCCACGTCGGTGCGCGACAGGTAGGACACCTCACCGCCCACATCGAACCCCGGTACGAGGCGCGCTTTTGTGAGGTGCGGGAACCGGTATTTTAGGCCGACCAGGCCGTGTACCCACGTGAATTTCGGGTCTGGCTCGGAAATTAGTCGCCGGTAAGGGACTGCAACGTCGATCTTTATGTGGAAGAAATCGTCGTCCAGGAACATGTCATTGTTCCAGTACCGGAAGCCGGGGACCAACCCGTACGTCGAGTCCAACGAGGCATCCAGCGTCCAGCCGTCGCGAAGTTTGTGTACCAGATGGATTTGAAGTTCCCGGGCGGCGACGGCATCCCCCAGTTCGTTCTTCATCTGCTCGCTGCGATCGACCACCTCGTAGTACACGTCGGTCAGCGATTTCTTGTGGGCCTTCCACAGCCGCGCGACGTTTTCATCCACCGTGCGCCGGTGGAACACCTCTCCCGGAAGGACGAATTCCACCCTGTAGAAGACGGCCTCGGTGGCGGACGCACCACGGAAGACGATGCCGGCCATTCGGCCCTCGTCCACGTCGATGGTCACCGTACCGTCTGGGTCGATGCTGTGCCACACGCGGGCATAGGTGTAGCCTTGCCTGCGGTAGAGCCGCACGACCCTTTTGGCCGCTGCGGTTACCCAGGGACCGCGTCTGCCGTCGGACGGCATCGGACCGATCGCCTTGCGGACGGCGTCCTCGGTCAGGACGTGGAAGCCCGTGACGACAGGCAAATCCTCGGCGCGGGCATGTAGGGGAACCCCGACCAGTCCGGCGAGAACGGCCACTGCCAGCAATGAGTGAAGGGCGCGCTTCATCATCCCCCTGATTACCTCGAACTGTACCTCGAACCAGATTAAGACCGCGATGAAAGGACCCGATTCGCCGGTATTCGGCTTGGTTCCGCCCCGCGCGGTTGCAGGGAGTTTAGCAGCAGGTTTCGGGCCACCGGCGGGATGCGCGTGGTTTCGACGACTTGCGCAGGCGTCCGCCCCGCTGCCCCGGCCAGGCACTATCAAAACGACTGCTTCCCGCTGGGCGCTTCGGGCCTTGTGCCTGACGAATCTTCGAATATGCCGGGTACCCCATCAGATTGACCGGCTCGCCGCGTTCCACGGCTCGCCACTCGGGCGTTTTTCGACTGTTTCAGAGGTATTTGCAACTACTTACGCGTCTACAGTGTTCCGGCATGCATCATGCATTGCCTCCTTGTAGGGCGGAACGAGACGAAGGCGGCCGGGCACATCGCCCGGACGACGGGCCGACCCGGCCTGGTGGCCTCGCGGATGGCGCGGGAGCCCGGGGTCCTTGTCTTTTTCGCGCCAAGAAAGGAGTAAGCGATGAGAAGGCTTTTGCTTGCCGGTAGTTTGGTGCTGGTCGCAGTCGCCGCGGGTTGTGCAACCACACCCCTGCGTACGGAAGGGACCACCTCGGCGATTCGCGCGGCCGAAGAGGTGGGGGCGAAGGATGTCCCGCGCGCCGCGCTCCACCTGCAACTCTCGAAAGAGGCGCTCGCGCAGGCCTCGAAACTCTCGAAGGACGGGGATCACGACCGGGCCACGTCGCTTCTGGAACGGGCTGAAGCCGACGGCGAACTGGCCGTCCTGCTGTCCCGCGAGGACGCCGAAAGGAACGAAGCAAAGAAGGCCATTGAACGGGTACGGCAGCTCCGGCTGGCCAACCCGTGCGCTCGTCCATACTACGCCTCCTCTGTGCTGGCGCTGCTCATTTGGT
>CAZHDQ010000502.1:0-2893 GCA_964531595.1 uncultured Anaeromyxobacteraceae bacterium | reverse complement strand
GCGAGGGTGGTCGGCACGTCCTGTGGATCGCGTGCCGGTCGGCATCCTGAGCCGGATGTGGCCATGGGACCTGACGCTACCTCCCGCAGCGAACGTAGGATGTCGACGCAAATTGCGAGCCTCATCGTTACAACATGGACGGGTCTGACCGTTTTCGTAGCGTGGGAGACATGCGGATGATCGCGAGAGGGCGGCTGTTACTGGGCCTTCACGGCGAGGCCCGGGTTCCCAGCCAGTCACCGATTCAAACTCGCTGTTTTCGCACAAATCATGACCAGGAATGACCACCACATCCAACCTTAATGCCCCATCATCAAGACCAGTTCGACATTTTCAAACGTTTATCTTGCAGCCTGGCATCGCCGACTTTCCGTTTCTGCAAATTTTTGAAATCACCCCATTTTCAGTTCAGGCCACCTGAGGTATCCTCCACCTCCAACGATGGCCGTTTTCCCGGGGGCCCGGGACATCGGCGGTCCATCGTCGCCCCCCGCCCAAAGGATTCCCATGAAGACAGCGTCACACCGACCGCTGGACAAGTCCAAGATCCTGAAACTGTGCAAGGAGGAAAAGGTCCGTTTCCTGCGTCTCCAGTTCACCGACATCCTGGGCATCAACAAGAACGTCGAGGTGCCTGAAAGCCAGTTCGAGAAGGCGCTGGGCGGCGAGATCATGTTCGACGGGTCGTCGATCCAGGGATTCGTCCGGATCGAGGAATCGGACATGCTGCTGATGCCGGACCTGCAGTCGTTTCGCATCTTCCCGTGGAGTGACGAACGTGGTCAGGTCGCGCGCGTCATCTGCGACGTCGTCCATCCCAATGGCAACACCTTCCCAGGCTGTCCGCGCACGGCATTGAAGAAGGTCGTCGCCGAAGCGGCCGATATGGGCTACCGCGTCATGCTTGGTCCGGAGGCTGAATTCTTCCTTTTCCAGCAAAACCCCGATGGCACCCCAACCACGATCACCAACGACAAGGGGGCGTATTTCGACCTGGCGCCCATGGACAAGGGCGAGGAATGCCGGCGCGAAATCGTCAACGCGCTGGAAGGCATGGGATTCGAAATCGAGGCTGCCCACCACGAAGTGGCGCCCGGCCAGCACGAGATCGATTTCCGCTACGATGAGGCCGTCGAGACAGCCGACAAGATCGCAACGTTCCGCTTCGTGGTTCGCAAGGTGGCGCAGAATTTCAAACTGCACGCGACGTTCATGCCCAAACCCATCGAGGGCATCGCCGGATCGGGCATGCACACACACCAGTCCTTGTTCACCAACGGGGACAACGCTTTCTGGGACCCCAAGGCCCCCTGGGAACTGTCGAAGACCGCGCTGCACTACATCGGTGGCGTGCTGACCCACGCCAAGGCGATCACGGCAATCACAAACCCGACGGTCAATTCATACAAACGACTGGTACCCGGCTTCGAGGCGCCGACGGCGATCGTCTGGTCAGAGCAGAATCGAAGCCCGATGGCCCGCGTGCCCAACCGGCGTGGCCTGGGAACGCGCGTCGAGATCCGCAGCCCGGACCCGACGTGCAACCCTTACCTGGCTTTCGCCGTGATGATCGCCGCCGGCCTGGACGGCATCCGCAATAAAATTGATCCGGGCGAACCGATCAATCGCAACATCTTCGATATGTCCCTACGCGAGCGGCGGCGCCTGAAGATCGACGAACTGCCTGGCAGCCTGCCCGATGCACTGAAGGAACTGAAGAAGGATGCGGTCGTGCGCGAAGCCCTGGGCATGCATCTCTACCGCCAGTTCCACGAGGCCAAGACGGCCGAAGCCGCCGAGTTCGCGATGGCCGTCCACGCCTGGGAACTGGACCGATACCTCGTTCGATTCTAGCGGGCTAGCAGATTGCAGCTTTCCCTCGAGCTGTAGTGCAGGCGCCAGCCGATTACCCCCGATCCGCGTTCCCCCTATCGCGGCGGGTTGTCCAGCGCGTTCACCGATGTCCGCGACGCCGCGACGCCAGGCCTGCCGGTCGACGTCCACGCCGTGGGCAGCCGAGGCGGTATCTCGCGCGTCACTTTGTAGGCGGTGCGGGCACGAACAGCCGGTCCGGAGGCTTAGCCTCTACCTCCAGCAGCGTCCCGTCGCGCCGCGGTAGCACCAGCCGCCAGGAATGCAGCAGGTAGCCGCCGTCGCCCGGCTTCGGAATCGCCGTGCCTGGCTGCCACGGGCGAGGCCCCCCCGGTCCGTACAGGCCATCCCCGGCCAGCGGAAATCCCGCCCAGGCCAGGTGGACCCGGATCTGCTGGTTGCGCCCCGTGAAGATCCGGACCCGGACCACCGACTCGCTGGCCACAATGTCACGCCACAGGACCTCGACTTCGCTGCGTGCGGGCCGCCCATCCGCGGTGACGCCCGAAACGAACCCCAAGGGCAGGTAGGCGACCCGCCCGATCGGGCGATCCAGAACGCAGCGATCCGGCAGGCCGGTCCCGACCACCCGGGCCAGGTAGGTCTTGCTCACCCGACGCGCCGCGAAGTCACGGCACATGTACCGCGCCGCCTCGGTCGACCGGGCCAGCGCGATCGCCCCCGAGGTGCCGGTGTCCAGCCGATGCACGGGCCGGGCTTCCGGTCCAAACCGCCGGTGCGCCAAGGCCAGCAGCGTGTTGTCCTGGCAACCGGCTCCGGGCAGCACCGGCAGACCCGCAGGCTTGTGCAGCACCAACAGATCGGCGTCCTCGTAGAGAATGGGTGCTTCCACCGGAACGTCAGGCTCGTCCCAGGGCGGCCGGCGGTACTCCAGGCAATCGCCCTCCCTGACGACATCCTCGCATCCCAGCACCCGCCCGTCGCGTTCCACGAGCCCGTCATCGATCCGCCGACGCCACTCGTCCGGAGTCCAATAGGCGAAGGGGGGGAGGCGAAAGCA
>CAZHDQ010000501.1:0-2899 GCA_964531595.1 uncultured Anaeromyxobacteraceae bacterium | reverse complement strand
CCCGCGCCTTGTAGCCGGGCCGTCTCGACGGTCTCGCGACGACGCTCCATGAATATCCCGGGTTCAATATATGTTCCAACACCTTGGCGACCCATTGTCGGCCTTTGGAAAACATCCTTCCCCAAAGTGTTGGGTCAGTAATACCCCCCAGTCGCAGAGTCGCGCCCAGCACGTCGTCGGGCCACATTGCACTGCCGTGGACGTCGATTGCAATCATGTCATGCTGGATCAGGCGGCCCTGGTTACTGAATTTCGCGCGCAGTGCCACCTGGTCAGCGAACGAAACCTCTGCGAACCGGAACGCGGTTTCGGGCGTCAACGAGTGTCCGGTATCCGATACCTCGCTGAACAAGGCCGTAAATCGCGTGGACATCACCGCTGCGGTCCCACTGCGAATCCCATCAGCTCACACGTCCCGCCGTTTCTACGATGTGATTCGGAGCCCGGATGTAAACCATCCTGACGGTGACAGATTAGCTGCTGCCTGTGAGGAACGCCTTTCGGCCTAGATGACGACTCAACGAGTCGGGCGTGCGACGCATAACTGCTTGAAATATTAGAGCCACCTCGGGGATTCGAACCCCGGACCCCCTGATTACGAATTGGGAAATCCAGGGCGTGTAAGTCGGCGGACTCAAAAGGATAAATGGGGCTCTTGTGGTTGCCGCTTTCTGGGTAGATGGGGGTAACCGTCAGGAATCACGTCGCTATGGTGGTTGCCGCGGCGGGGCGTTGTCGGGCAAATCTTCCGTTTTGTTCGCGTTTCAGGGGACCTGGTCAAGAGCGCCATCGGCCTCGACGGTGGCCTTCGACCGGAAGCCCGCATCGAAGGCATCGACGAGGCGTGCGTCGTCCGAGGTGGCCTCGTCTCGATCAAAGGAAGAACGCCCCCGGGAGGCGAAGTCCAGCAGGTGCTCCCGCGCTTCGGGGAGCAGGATCTTCCCCACGAGGACGGTGAGGTCGGCTCCTACGTGCTCGGCTACTTGTCTGCCGATGACCCAGGCTCCGGCGGGCTCGGGCTCGAAGCCATATGCGGTCATGGCCGCCGGGTAGTCGTCGTAAAGTTCGGTATCGGAAAGAATTTGCTGGGCGCGACGGAGGATCTCGACGAAGTCCACGACATCCCGTCCGAGGCGCTCTTCGCCCCTGTCGGCCCAGACGACCAGTTTGAGCAGGGCCAACCCCCACGGGGATGCCATCGGCACACAGCGCTCCGGTGTGACCTGCAACCAGACGGCGCCGTCGAGGGCTTCCTGGTAGCCGAGTACGCTCATGACGTGCTGGCCGTCTGGAGGCCACTCCAACTGGCCGTCCGACGAGGCGATGGTGCCGAAGGGGACGAGGTCGATGCGCGTTTCCTGGCCGGTCCCGGCAGAGACGTGGAAGACGCGTTGGGCGTTCAAAGGGTCTGGCTTGAACCGCACCGTGGTCGTCAACACCGCCCTCAGCCTATCGTAGGCGTTCCAGTCGGGCAGGATCACCCCGAAGTCGAGGTCGGTGGTCGCTCGCCCAGGTGGGCAGTCGTGGCCGTAATGCAACAGGATCTCGCGAGCCATTCCGCCGGTGAGGAGATATGGGATCCCCTGCACCTGAAGGTGGTCATCCAGGTCGAGCAGGGGCTCGACCAGGGTGGGCGGGAGCGGCAGCTTTGGTTTAAACGAGGTAGCGGTCATGGATCAGCCTCGCCTGTTCGTCGGTGCGGGGGTCGCCCAGGCCCAGGAGATCCGCATAGACCAGTAGGGGCGGCGCGACCCCGGCCGCCTCTGTCTGACTCCCCTCGAAGTGCCAGAACACGTCTAGCACCTCGATGGGCCCACTGGGATCGGCCTTGAGCCTGTGCGCCGCTAGAAATGGGCTGCGGCCTTGGGGCAGATAGACCGTGACCAACTTGGGCACGAGGTCATGGGTCAGTTTGGCCGCCGCCACCTCGCCGCTCCAGAATCCATCGAAGGCTTGGGGCTGGGCCTCCCGCCACCAGTCGGCGTCATTGGCGTAGTAGCGCCGGGGGTGCAGACGACCCCGGAGCCCCAGGGAGAAGTTCGTCGCCCAGGTTTGTAGGACCCGTTGCCGGTCCACCCAACGCCGCGTGCCCGTGCGGTCCACTACCAGGAAGTTCCGGTTAATCAGGTCCTTCAAACTATTGCTGGTCGTCCCCAGCGAGGCCCCGGCGGCCTGGGCGACCTCTCGATAGGTTGCATGGAGCAGTGGGGGGTGAGTCAACAACGCGAAGACCACCTGGAGACCGCGCCCATGAAATGCCCCTGCGCCTTTGCTGGAGTCGATCATGTCCGACGAGGGCTTGCGCCCGGATATCCATACGAAGAGCCCCTCTCCGTGGAGGAAGGCGTTGCCCGCCGCATCCAGGAACGACAAACCGATCTCCCGGCAGTGGGTCGCCAACGTGGTGCTCATGTGGGCTGTAACCAGCAGGCCGAGACCTGCCGTTCCCTGCAATTGCTCGTCAATCTGATTGAGATGCGCCTTGCGATCTACCTTGGCTTTGCACTCGACCCGGTACGAAACCTTGCGTCCGCCGTGGACGAGAACGACCTGGAAGTCCCCGGTGGTGGAAGAACCGGCCAGGGCGGTCATGTCCGCATCGATTCCGGTCTGTTCCCTCAGGCGCTCGAAAGCGCGGTCGAGGATCTCGGATTCCTGGATGGTGTTCGAGTGTTCACTGTTCATCAGCGTTCACGCTCCGTGAACATTTCACAATAATGAACATTGCGCCAAAGTCTCAGAATGTCAACTTTGATGCGACCTTGGCCCGCTCGATGGGGCTACGAGCTTTGGTCTTGTGCTAGGTTTGTCCTAGTGACATGGTCTTGCCCCCGTCTTGTTACAGACGGTGAGCCTCCCAAGAACGCGTCCCCGCCCTGTCCCAGCAGTACGCACCCGC
>CAZHDQ010000500.1:0-2908 GCA_964531595.1 uncultured Anaeromyxobacteraceae bacterium | reverse complement strand
GTCACCTTCGCCGCCGAACTGGCCGGCAAGGTCGGGGGCGAGTTCTCGATCGCGTTGTTCGGGTCCGGCGTGGCCGGGTTGGCGGGCGAACTGACGAGCTTCGGCGCCAAAAAGGTGTATGTGGTCGATGATGCCGGGTTCGCGAACTACCTGGGCGGACCATGGACCAAAGCCGTCGCAGCACTGGCCCAACAGGTCGGCGCCACCGCCGTAGCCGCCGTATCCGACACGTTCTCGCGGGATCTGCTGCCCCGCGTAGCCGCCCGTCTGAGCGCCGGCATGGTCAGCGAAACCACCGCGATCGTCGGTGATGGCGCGAACATCAAGTTCCAGCGTCCGATGTGGGCCGGCAACGTCACAGGCACCGTCGAGGTCAAGACCCCGATCGCCGTGTTCGGGGTGCGCGGCACTGACTTCGACCCGCCGAAGGCGACCGGCGGCGGCACCCCTGTCCAGAACGCGACGATCGCGTTCGCAGACGACGGCAAGGCCACCTACGTCAAATTCGAGCCGACCGTTTCGACGCGGCCCGACCTGGCGGAGGCGGCGGTCGTCATCTCCGGCGGCCGCGGTCTGAAGGACAAGGCCGGCTTCGCCCTGTTGGACCCACTGGCGGATATACTCAAGGCCGCGATCGGCGCCACCCGTGCGGTTGTCGACTCCGGCGTCTGCCCGAACGACCTGCAGGTCGGCCAAACCGGCCGGGTCGTCGCCCCACAACTGTACATCGCCGTCGGCCTGTCCGGCGCGATCCAGCACGTCGCGGGCATGAAGAACTCGAAGGTCATCGTCGCGATTAACAAGGACGAGGAAGCGCCAATCTTTGCAGTGGCGGACTACGGCCTGGTCGGCGATGCCTTCAAGATCCTGCCCGAACTGACCGACGCGATCCGCAAGCACAAGGGCCTTTAGATCACACCCTCAACGTCGACGTACTCTGGTGGCGCCGGGGACACCCGTAATCAATTGCCCCACAAAGCGCTCTCGGTTATCGTGCGCCACATGAACGCATTGCCCCACGCCCCTCTGCGTCCCAGCGTGTTCATACTCGCGCTGGCCGCACTTTCGCTGGCAGCCACGGCCCCAGGCTGTGCCCCACAGCGGGTCCTCCCGCCGCAAGCTGCCGACACCATCCGTGCAGTCGTCGACCGACTGCCCCTTATTTGGCGATTGCAGGGCGTAGGGGTTGCCCAGACCGAAGCGCGTCTGGTCATATGCCGCAGCAACGCGCCATCCGATTGCACAACCGTCGTCCTATCCGACCCAAGTAGGCGCTGCCCTGGCCGCCGCACGGGCCACTGGTGCGCAACATTTCAAGAGGGCCGCGAGGTCGACGACATTGTGACGGCGCTGGCTGCCGACACGGACGACCCGTGGATGACGGTTCCGGGGTCCAACCAGTCGTGGCAGGAAGGCCCCTGGGCATGGATCGCCGCAGCGGGGGCCCTGATCGTGCTGATTGCCGCCGTCGTCTGGCGCAGACGTCGCGGTTCGCCGACCCGCCGGTGCTCTCTGAAGGCGTTGCTCAGGGTGCTGGCCAAGGCACTGGCGTTCACCGTAGTCGTGATCGCTGTAATGCTGGTGGTTACGGAACTCGGCGTCCGCGTCTGGTACCTTCTATCCGCATCCCGGGAGGGCGGGGTCTTCGACCTGTACGGGGCCGGCGGGTCGACGATGGCAGGTGAGCCCTACGACCCGTACGTCACGTTACCGGCGCTGGTCGGGGCACAAGTCGGTGGCCAGATTGCGGGCCGCGAGATCCGTGTACACGACCTGGGCCGCAAGGGCTGGTCCGCCTTCGCGCAATCGGTGCTTCTGGACCGGAAGGTCCGCCACCGGGACTCGGACGTTCCAGGGGCCCTGCTGGTCTACACAGGACACAACGAGGGCTGGGTTCACGAGGGCGCCGATACCCCGTCGCGGTTGTTCGCGTTCGCCCAGCAGCACTCGTTGGCATTCCGGGAACTGCTGCGCCTGCGGCCTCGCCTCCGTCCACCGAACACCCTGGACCAATACGAGTCGACCCTCAGGCACATGGTGCAAACGGCGCGGGCGGCCGGTCTGGTACCAATCATCGCGACCGTAGCGTCGAACGAGGCAACGGTCGAACCGAACGTCCGACGGGGCGCGATCACACCGACCGCCCGGGAACGACTGGTGGCTGGGCACGCGCTAGAGGATGCCGAGCGCTGGACCGAGGCTGCCCGGATCTATCTGGAAGGCATCGCTCCTGACGACAAAGCCTGGGGCCTCCTCGCCTATCGAGCCGCGCGCTGCCTTCGCAACGCCGGCGATCCACAGGCAGCGTCCGAACTGTTCGTTCAGGTCGTGGCAACGGACCCCCGAACCAGTTTCGGGCGGGCGACCCCCGCGCAGAATGACGCGATCCGACGGGTTGCCGACACGGAAGGCGTCTTGCTGGTCGACGCGGTCGAGCGCTTCCGGGAGGCTTCGCCCGACCGAATCCTGGACGACCGACTGTTCGCCGACGGGCACCACCCGAACCGCGCGGGATACCGGATCCTCGCGACGGCATTCGCCAAAGCGCTGTCCGCGGCGACGAACAAACTCGGGATGTACGCTCTCCGCGAAGACGGCGACGCGTGCCGACTGCTGGCGTGTCCGCGGCGTGACATCATTGCACCGCAGTTGAATGCAGCACTGTGGCTTCTGGCTTCATCGGCACGCCATCCAGAACCCCGAGACAGGCTGGCAATGGCAAGAAGGCACCTGGAAGAGGCGCTGGCTCAGGACCCTGATGATCCGCGCGCCTGGGTGGCCCTGGCGGTCACCGACGCCGCGCAACAGGGCGCCTTGATGTGGGAGGAATCGGACCTGCTGAAGCTTGCAGACATCGGGATCAACTTTGGTGGCCGTCCCTGCCTGCCGCCCGGCGAGCGGGATGCCT
>CAZHDQ010000499.1:0-2917 GCA_964531595.1 uncultured Anaeromyxobacteraceae bacterium | reverse complement strand
CGGCACCGATCTGAGCGCAGGTCGACGCCTTGCTCGACGAACAGAAGATGGAGGCCGCGGCCGAATTGGCCGAAAAGGCCGTGGCAGAAGCCCGCCGTACGAAAGACGGCCCCGAAACAGTCCGCGCACTGGTGCGCGTCACCCAATTACGTATGGCTCTCCACGGCTACGAAACGGCAGTCCGCTTCCTGAAGGACCAGACCTGGCCCGACCACCCTATCGCCCACGCCGTGTTGGACGTGTTCTTCGCCCACGCACTGGTTACGTACGCCGACATGTATTCGTGGGAGGTCCGTCAACGCGAAGAGGTCGTGTCGTCAGAATCCGTCGATTTGAAGGCATGGACAGCCGGCCAGATCCGTTCGGCTGCCCAGGTGGCCCTGGCCGATGCCTGGGCATCCCGTGATGCGCTGGGCCATCTGCCGGTTGGCGCGTTGCCCGAGTTCCTGGTACCCAATGACTATCCCGAGGGTATCCGCCCCACACTTCGTGACGCTCTGACGTACCTGTTCGCCGAGTTCCTGGACGATTCAGGCCACTGGACTCCGGCCCAGTCTGGCGACGTCTACCTGTTGGACCTAGGGGCACTGCTCGCGCCGCCACAGCCAGCGACCAGCGACGCCCTGGACACCAGCCGGCACCCGCTGGAGTCACTGGCATCGGTGCTGGGTGACCTGGAAGCCTGGCATCATGGGCGGCACGAGGCAGGGGCCACGCTGGAAGCCCGCCTGGAACGAATCCGTCGACTTTACGGCCACTTCACCCAGGACGGCGACCGTGCGCTGCTGCGCGGGCATCTGGTCGCCACGCTGCGGCCGTACGGTGAAGACCCTTGGTGGTCGACGGGCATGGCGCTGCTTGCGGAACAGACGCGTGGCGAGGACGCCTGGGACGCGGGCGTGCGCGCGCGGGCGGTCGCCGAGGAGGGGCTCAAGGCCTACCCCGAAAGCATTGGCGGCCAACGATGCCAGCACATCATCCGAGCCATCGAGGCGCCATCATACAACCTGGCGGCAATGGCCTCCGACGCGCCGGACCGTAGGTCGCTCGGCGTGACGTCCCGCAACCTGAAGGCGCTGTACTTCCGCGCCTGGTACGTGCCAGACCCCTGGGAATGGATCGAGTCGCCCAACGACTACAACCTGCTGCCGGGCGGTAACCAACTGGAGGAGCGACTGAAAGGGGCGCCCGACCATTCCTGGTCGGTAGAACTGCCTGACACGGGCGATTTTGGTAGTCACCGGACGTGGGACGTTCCTCCGATGCAGAAACCTGGTCTGTGGATCGTGACGGCGTCGGCCCGGCCCAACTTCGAAATCGCAGACAACGTCCGCATGGCAGTCCCGATGATCATTGGCGATCTGGTGATCACACGGTCAGCCCGAGAAGGCGAGGTGTCGGTACGCGCGCTTTCCGGGGCGACGGGCCGGCCGCTGCCGGGCGTCGATATCCTGCTATACCGAAAGGACTGGCGTACTGGACACAAGGTGCATACCCGCGCGACCACGGGTGACGACGGGCGCGTGACGATGACCGTCGATGCCGAGGCAAGCCAATGGTTCCTGGCGGCCCAAAAGGACGACCAGATCACCATCGACCCGGACGCGTTCTGGATCGGCCGATCTGTAAAGGTGAAGCCTCAGGACGCATCGTTGATCTACACTGATCGCAGCATCTATCGACCCGGACAGACTGTAAAATTCAAGGTCGTAGCGTACGGGACACAGACGCCGGGAGAACGTTTCGAAACGCTGGCCAATCGTAGCCTGACCGTGACGCTGCGCGATGCCAACGGCCAGGAAGTCGAGGCGGTCGCGGTAAAGACCAATTCCCGGGGCACTGCGTCGGGCACTTTCACCGTACCGGCGGGCCGGATTTTGGGGCAGTGGCGGCTTCTATCATCGATCAATGGCGTGGCCACAATCGCCGTCGAGGAGTACAAGCGGCCGACCTTCGAGGCAAAATTCCTGGACCCTCAATCACCAATGCGCCTGAACCGGCCGGCGGTGATCAAGGGTGAGGCGCGCTACTACTTCGGGCTGCCGGTCCCCGCAGGATCGGTCACATGGAAGGTCCAGCGCGTCGCTATGCGGCCGTGGTGGTGGGGTTGGTGGGGCATCCCGACCCAGCCTGCACGCATTGTCGCATCGGGGCGATCTACGCTGGGCGCAGACGGTACGTTCGAAGTGGCGTTCACACCAGCCGCCGACGAACGGTTGGCCAAGGAAGGGACGACCTGGCGGTACGAGGTTCACGCCGACGTGACCGACGAGGGCGGCGAGACGCGCCCAGCGACCCGGACCTTCCGCCTGGGCTTCACCGCGGTCGAGGCCCGCGTGAACCTTGACCCGGGCTTCATCGATCGGGGTGCCAAGGCCGCGCCCACCGTGTTGCGAACCGACATGGACGGCCGGCCGGCGCCCGGCAATGGGACGTGGCGACTGATCGCCCTGGTCGGCCCGAACGCGCCGGTACTCCCTGCCGAACGGCCCGAGCCCATGGTGCCCGATCGCGATCCGAACGCGCCCAAGACCCCTGGCGACACCCAGGCACCCCGTTGGGAGACTCGCTACGACGTCCAGGCATGGCTGGCTGACTTCCAGGACGGTCGGGAACACGCGTCCGGCAAACTGGTACACGATGCCGAGGGCCGCGCGACCATCGCGCTGCCCGAACTGGCGCCCGGTGCCTGGCGGATCCGCTACAACACGCAGGACGACTTCGGTGCCCCCGCCGAGGCTCAACTGGACTTCATCGTCGCGGGCGGCACAGGCCGACTGCCGCTGCCGTTGGTTCTTCGGGCCGAGGCGACGTCAGTTCCGGTCGGGGGCACCGCGCGCATCCTGGTCCATTCCGGCCTGGCTGACCAACCCCTGGCGTTCGAGGTGTTTCGATCGGGGAAACTGGTGTCGCGGCG
>CAZHDQ010000498.1:0-2937 GCA_964531595.1 uncultured Anaeromyxobacteraceae bacterium | reverse complement strand
TTCGAAGACCTCGGCCGCTTCGAGCATCAGTCTGGTGCGTTCCGCGGGCTCGATGGTCTGCTCGATAGCGACGTCGTACACCGGCGGCAGTTTGCGCCAGTCGCCCAACTGCCGGTACAGCCCGATCAGCTCAGTCGCCGCGTGCAAGCTGTTAGGTTCCAGCGCCAGTGCGGTCTCCAGGTGACGCATGGCCTTGTGCGGCTGCTCCGCCTCTTCCCGCCAGATTGACGCAACCTTGAACAGCAGCGAGACCTTTTCGTCCTTGTCCTCGATGGAGCCGACCTGGGATTCCAGCGTCCTGCCCAGTTCGTCGATCGTCCCGAACTTGCGCAGGAACCATTCGAGGTCATTCCACCGATGTTCCGCCAGGTATCGCGTCCGCAGTTCCCGCTTCGCCCGGTCATGGGTCGGCCGCACGTCCAGGATCCGCCGCCACGTTTCCAGCGCCGACGCAGAGTCGCCCATCTTGGTACCCTGGACCTGGGCCAGTTTCTCCAGCAGTACGACCTGCTCGCCTTCCTGTAGTGACAAATCCACCAACCGCGAAACGACGCCGCACTGGCGGTCGAAGTCCTTTTCGCGGTCGTACAGCACGTCCAAAGCCTTCAGCGCATCGATGTGGACCGGGTCCAGATCCAGTACCTTCTCCCATAATTCGATGGCTATCGGCGGCTTGCGCAGGCGTTCCGCGGCCAGTTCCGCCAGTTCCGAAAACACCCGAACCTGTTCGTCCGGGTCGACCATCTGCTCGGCCTCGCCCCGCCGCAACCGGATCAGGCTTTCGTAATCGCGCCGCTTCTCGTATAGCTCCAACAACTTTTCGACGACGTCTTTGCGCCCAGGCGCCAATTCCAGGATCCGCTCGTAGGCCTTGAGCGCTTCCAGCACGTTCGCGAACCGCGTCTCCATCAGGTTCGCCTGGACTTCCATCAGCGCGATGCGCTCATCGGGGTCCTCGACGACATCGACCTTGCGTGCCAGCACCTTGACGTAATCAGGCCAGCGCCCCGCCTTTTCGTAGCGCTCCAGCAACGCATCGATTGCATCGATATTTCCTGGGTCAACGTCCAGGATTTGCTGGTAAGTCGCCAGCACCTTGGGCTCGGCCTTCATCTTTTCGGCGTAAATACGCAGCATCCCGCGCAGAATCGCCACCTGTATGTCGACATCGGCGTCACCGAAACGCTTCAGGCGTTCCTTCAGCAGGTCGGCCAGAGACGGCCACCGTTCGAGTTGCGTGTACAGGCGTTCCAGTTCGCTTTCGGCCTCTTCGTCGTCCGCTGCGCTCTGGGCGACCACCTGCCAATACGAAAGTTCCTTTGACGGATTATTGTGCTCGCGCGCCGTCTGCGCCAAGACCCGCTTGACTTGCAGGGTATCCCATCCGCGTCGCTCACCGACCTCGCCCAGGAACTGCTCCAGGCGTAGCCAGTTCCCGCGCGATGCGTAGAAGCCCCGGTAGAATTCGGTCCACTCGGGCTCGTGCGGCCCTTCCGGGGACACCCCTCGGAAGAAAAACTCGGCACGCACCGGGTCCCCGATGACTTTCCAAGCGATCAGCGCGGCGTGCAGCGCCACGATCTTGCCTTCATCGGTGTCCTTGCGGCGCCGGTATATGCCGTCGAGGGTCTTGAGGACCGTCTCGGCCACCGCGTCGTCCCGGACGGACTGCGACAATTCGGACAAGGCCGTTTCCAGGGCCTCCGCATCCCCCTCTTCGATCAAATCGAGCACGGCTTTTTCAAGCCCCGCGCCGTCCTGGGGATTCGCCTCGAGCGCCGCAAGCAGTTCACTGACGTCCATTCCATACTCCTTCCAACGGCAGGCCGGAACAAAAAACCCTCGCGACGGATATATCAGATTGGGTTTCGACCGGCAAGGTCTGACGGTGTGCGGTCGCATGGACTTTCGGGGATCAGGATTGGAACACCTGGGAGTTGCCCTATTTCACCGGGACATCGCGACCAAGCCGTTGGCAAAAATGCCTGAAAAGGCTAGAAAATTCCCAATCCAGAACGTCAGGGGCCGACGTTCACGGTCAAGACAGCCTCGTTGCTGAAGTACGGCACGTTATTGACATCGTCGTACGAGAATACGACCAGACGGAACTCGAACGTGCCCGACACGTCCGGAATCACAGTAACCTGCGCGGACCCGGGCCCCGGGTTCAGGAACACGCGACTGGTCATCGGCTTGCCGGACACGAACCAGGTGTAGCCGCTGGTTGGATCGATATCGAACGTCCCACCGAAGCTGCCAGCACCGTTGAGCACCAGATTCTGCCCAACCTTTGCCCCCGCGTAATCCGAGGTTTTACCCGGATTGGCGATCGGCAAAATCACGTCCTCGAAGGAGTTCTGACCGCGCAACTGAATCGTCTCGTAAAGGTCGCCACCGAGCATCGGGTCCACGTAGTCGATGGTCAAAGAGCCGTTGAGCACGCCCAGATCATGGTCACCGTTGTATTCCACCGTCAGCAACAGCAACTGACCCGGACCAATTTCCAAATCTTGTGGTGTCGGCGGATCAACCAAGCTGAATTTTTCGGGATATCCCTCGTCCACGCCGACCTTGACACCCGTCAGTTCCAGCACCTCGTTGCCCTTGTTCATGACCACGATGGTCTTTCGCGATTTCTCCCCCTGCTCGGCGAACAGAACCACCGGTCCAGCCTGCGGGTTCGGAGCAATGCCCAGTTCGCCCTTCTTGTCACCACCGCAGATGGCCACGATCTCCTGGCCGGCAAACGGGGCCGCGTAGTCGATCACGAGTTCACCGTTGACACCCCGGGTAGAAGGCGCTGTATACGTGACCGCCACGTTGGCTGCCTGGGCCGACGCGGTAATCGTGTACTGCCCCCCGGAAATTTCTTCCCCCTCGACCGGTCCACACGGCGTGGGTTGGGTCGCGCCCGCCTTGTACCAGCGCACTTCATAA
>CAZHDQ010000497.1:0-2942 GCA_964531595.1 uncultured Anaeromyxobacteraceae bacterium | reverse complement strand
TTTGCGGTGTCGGCGTTGATCGGTGTGGTCTTCGGATACCTGCCGGCCCGTAAAGCGGCGCGGTTGGAACCCATCGAGGCCTTGCGGCACGAGTGAGGTGTGCGATGCGAAGCGTGTCTTGGTGGGCTGAGGTGATCGTGGTCGCTGGGCTGGTGTCGGCCGGCGCTGCGGCACAGGAGCGCCCGATCGAGCAAGGCGATGCGATCGATTTGGCGATGGTCGCGAATCCGACGCTTGCTGCAGCGGTTTTAGAGGCCCGGCAAGCGGCCCAGGCCGTGACTGCCGAAGAGGACCTGTACCCGTTCACACTGCTGGTTGACACGAACTACGGGCGACAGACCAGGCCCAGCCTTAGCCTTGCGGCCGGTGGCACGGCTACTTCGACAGCCGATTCGTTCCTGCTTTCAGCCGGTCTATCCAAGGCGTTTTCTACGGGGACGAAACTGTCCCTGGATCTGGCTGGGACCATCGATCGCCAAAGCTTGTCCGCTTCGTCCGCCGGGACCACTGGCGGCAATCTGGGGCCTGGATATGGCATCTCGGGCCGGTTCACGCTGACGCAACCGCTGCTGCGCGGATTTGGTACGCGGGTTGGCCAAGCGTCGCTGCGACAGGCGCGACTGTCCCGCACTGTGGCACAGGTGCGGTCCGAGCGGGTGGCCAGCGAGACGCTGCGGTCGGTCCTTACTGCCTGGTGGGAACTGGCCTACGACACGTCTGCGGTGGCGATCCAGCGGGACGCGGTTGCGCTGGCCAAGCGGCAACTGGACGAGGTGCAGGCCCGAATCAACCGTGGCACTCTGGCCCCAGTCGAGGCGTTGACGTTTTTGACGGCGCAGGCGGCTCGCGAGGGGGAACTGGCGCAGGCGATCGATGTTCGGCGGCGGCAGGCGCTGGAATTGATGCGACTGCTGGGCGAACCGGGCGCGGCCGAAGAAGTCGTCGCCGATGCGGGAACCGCCCCCTGGGCCGAGGGGCCCACGCCGAGGGTGGCGGACGTGGTCGAGTCGGCGCTTGATGCGTCTTACGAGGTCCGGGAACTGACCGTCCAGTCAGACCTGGCGCGCGAACAGGCGCTCATCGTCGGTGAGGCACTGCGGCCGCGGCTGGATTTGCAGGCATGGGTCCAGGGCGAGGGGCTGGGAAATCGGGCGGTTCGACCGGCCTTCGAGCAGTTCGGTCGGGCCGAGGCCGGCGGTGCGTTTGTCGGGCTGACTTTCGAGATGCCCCTGACCGACGCGCGACGGCGTGCCCAACGGGCCCAGGCAGCACTGGCGGTCGATGTCGCCGAGATGACGCTGCTGGCGCGCGCACAGCAGGTTCGCACTGATGCCGAATCGCTGGTCAGCAGACGCCTAGCCGCCGATCAGCGGGTCACGCTGGCGACGAAAACCGTCGATCTGGCGCAGCAGCAGGTCGCGGCAACGCGCCGGAAGTACGAGGTCGGCACTGCAATCGCGCTGGAGGTGGCGCAGGCCGAGGACACCTTGCGGCAGGCGCGGCTCCGGTTGGTGCGGGCACGGGTCGACCGAGTCCAAACCGACGT
This sequence comes from uncultured Anaeromyxobacteraceae bacterium, assembly GCA_964531595.1. Taxonomy (GTDB): domain Bacteria; phylum Myxococcota_A; class UBA9042; order DTJE01; family DTJE01; genus DUVQ01. Next base: position 1,396 of record CAZHDQ010000497.1, on the reverse strand, counting down.
GGGCATCGACCACGTCACCGGGCGATTGCTGGAAAGACTTGCGGTTCGCCTTGGTACATAGCGGTTTCTGTCATGTCGCAGGAATGAGGACGCCACCATGTCGAAGCGACCCACAGCGGCTCACCTCAAAAGGAAGAAGGCGTTCAGGCGGCGTTCGGCGCCGGGTGCCGAGCCCGGAGTGATCCGCGTGGACCCCGATGCGCCGCAGACACGCATCCGAGTCCTGTCCTACGGGCCCGACGACTTGGAGGAAACGGTTGCAGTCGATGTCGACGCGCTGGCCGATATCGTGGGTCGGCGTGCGGTAACCTGGATCGATGTTGATGGCCTTGGCGACGCCGAGGTGCTGGCGCGTATCGGTTCGACTTTCCGGCTGCATCCGCTGGCCATGGAGGACGTGGTAAACGTCCACCAGCGACCGAAGGTCGAGGCGTACGACGAGCATCTTTTCATCGTTGCTCGGATGTTGTCGATGGCCGGCGGCCAGGTCGATGGCGAGCAGGTTAGCATTTTTCTGGGACGCAACGTGGTGTTGACGTTCCAGGAACGGCCCGGCGACTGCCTGGACCCGGTGCGTGCCCGGATCCGTCGTCCGCAGTCCTTGATCCGGCGTCAAGGCGCGGATTACCTGGCCTACGCGGTACTGGACGCGCTGATCGACGGCTACTTCCCGGTCCTCGAGGCGCTGGGCGAGAGGATGGAAGAACTGGAAGATGCGATCCTGGAAAGTCCGTCGACCGACGATGTGGCCGAGGTCCACGCGGTCAAGCGCAACCTGTTGTCGCTGCGGCGGGCGGTCTGGCCACTGCGCGATTCCCTGAGCGCAATGATCCGAGATCCGTCGGACCTGGTCATGCCCGGCACGCGCTTGTTCCTGCGGGACTGCTACGACCACAGCATCCAGGTGATCGACACGCTGGAAACGTTTCGCGAGATCTCGTCGGCGCTGATGGACGTTTACATGTCGGCGGTCAGCCAGAAGATGAACGAGGTGATGAAGGTCCTGACGTTGATAGCGACGATTTTCATCCCGTTGACCTTCGTCGCGGGCGTGTATGGTATGAACTTCGATACATCCTCGCCATGGAACATGCCGGAACTGCGATGGCGTTACGGATACGTGGCGTTCTGGGTGTAGATCGCGGTGACGACGATCGCGATGGTGCTGGTGTTCCTTAGCCGCGGCTGGATCGAACACCGGGCGTTTCGACGGCGCCGTGCGTTCCGGCGAAGCGAGTGACGTGCCCTCACGGGGCGAGGACGTGCAGCTCCAATGGGGTTAGTGACTGAAACAGGCTGTGCGGCCGCTTGCCAGGTGTCGATTCGTCCAGCACGCGCAATCCGATCCGGTGCGTGCCGATCGAATCAGCGTCACAGTCGGGGGCGATCTCGAACC
>CAZHDQ010000496.1:0-2948 GCA_964531595.1 uncultured Anaeromyxobacteraceae bacterium | reverse complement strand
GGACAGGTTCTGGATCGCCCGACGTACCACGGCTTCATCGGTATCATCGAGAAACGGCAGCAAAAGTTTCTCGGTGTCGTCGCCCCCCAGTTTAGCCAGCGCCACCAAGCATTCCTCGCGGACCTTGGCGTTGGGGTGCTCCGTGTACTCGATTAGCGCCGGGACTGCATCGCGATTGCCGATGTCGCCCAGGATCTGGACCAGATTTCGAACGGTGAACCAGGCATGGCGATGCGCACGCAATTCGTCCAGGATGTACCGAACCGTCGGCATCCCGATCCGTACCAGCATCGAGCAGGTGGCCTTCCGCTCAGAGGCAACATCCATCACCGCGAGCGCCGAAACCAACCCGGGGACGATCGCGTCACCGAACATCGCTACGGCACACTCAAGGGCTTCGCGCGATTCCTTCGGTGTCGTCACAGCGATTCGCAGCAATTCGTCCGTGAAGCCACCCGATTCAAGATTGGACAGCATTTCGCGGATGAACCGCGACCGCCCTGGGAACGGTGCTTCCTCCCGTTCGTGGCGTAAAAGGATTTCGAACACCTGGGCCAACAGGTCCCCACGTTTTAGTGCGGCCAGTTCCGGCAACACCATCACGAATACATTCAGATACTTCAGGTATATCGTTGGGTCGCGCGTCGTCGCCAGATCCTCCAGATAGGCGTCTGCCTGCTGGATGAATCGGTCCGTGGTCCTTGCCGCCTTCAGACGCCGCTGGACCGATTTAGGCAGTGCGTCGTGAGGAATAAACCCCTCGCTATAACACGATTTGAGCAGTGGGCGGGCGGCCGGTAGGTCCAGCGCGGCCAGACGCGCTAGCGCCGTCTGGATTATCAACCGAGCCGCGTCGTTCATGTCCTTCGGGTCGCGGCCCACCAGCCGCAGCAGGGACGGTTTTTCATCGAACTCGTGGAGCATCTCGCGAAGCCCCTCGGTTACGTTTTGCAACGGACCCGGCAAAATAGCGGCTATTGCTAACTGGACCAGTTCCGCAGTCGGCGTATTCACCAATTCGTCTGCCGGCAGATCCAGATTCAACAAGATGTCGCGAAGTTGATCTGCCCGCGTAATCGACCGGATCACATCAGTGACGGACTTGGCCTTCAGGGTATGCAGGTTTTCGGGAGCCAAATCCTTCAGCAGTTGCAGCCGAGTAAAGTCCTTGTGGATACGCGACAGCGAAATTTTGACCGCCCAACTCAGTTGTCGGTGGTTGCCAAGCAGTTCGTCCAGTCCGACGATAGTCACATGAAGGACGCCGTTGCGTGTTAGTTCCTGGAACAGCCCCTTGGCGCTTTCCGCACCCGTTGCTTCCCTGCCGATCCGTTGGCCCCAGACGATCCAGATGTTTAAGAAGCGCTCGAATTCGTTGCGTTCAATCTCGCGTTTGATGGTGAAAGACGCGATCCGGTTTCGCAAAAAATAGTCGTGGAATTTGCTGACGAAAAGCTCGCCCATTTCGCCACGGAAGGTTCGTGCAACCTCGATAGGTTCGGGAGTCAGACCCTCGACCATGACGCCGCGTTCGTCGACCGCCGACGTCATGACATAGGACACCTCCGATGCGGTAGCGGTGACCAACTGGAAGGCCCCGAAAAGGTCCGAAGATGCCTGTGCAGCGACTGGATGATCCAGCGTATAAGTGCTGGCTTGCAGCAGTGTCTTGATCAAACTCAGCGTGAAATCGCCAACTCGTGCGCGCGATCTTCGTTCCGATTCATCGCCGCCGTAGGTCGCGCCGTGCTCGGCCATCAGCCTCCTCCGTCCCTTGTTTATCCACGTCCTCCCAGGTTCTGTCAAGTGCTGCCCACAGTGGATAGTGGAGGCCGCCGCGTGCCGTTTGTCCTTTGACGCCCGCCCGGTTATCCTTGCGCGTTCTCGACGGAGGCACCCATGGACGAAGAAGTAATCCCGGTTAAACGCAAGCGGACGCTAGTCATCGTGCTGTTCATCGTCGCAGCATTGGCGGCACCGATACTTTTCTTCCTGTGGTGGGCATACCCGCCGTACCACGCGAACAAGTCGTTCGACGAACCTAAGATCGTGTCGGCCCACCTGGACGAGGAACCATTCGCACGCCTGGTGCTCCAGCCAGGCGCTTCTTATCGCCCGATCGAGGTCATGGCAAAGACGGATGTCCCGTTTTTTTGCGGCGTCGTGTCCGTCGCGCCTGGCAGTCGGTTCCATCTGTCGGCGTTCGGGCGCGAGTACGACACCGAGGACTGCGTATTCAACCTGGCAATCCCCGATGCCGTCGGTACCTTCTTCGACCTCCATATAACCTACTGGGACGATCCCGAGCAGCAAGAGCCCACCGATTCCCTGACCGTCCCAGCGGTCGTCGTAGCCCGAAACGAGCGGGTCGAGTTTCAGGCCCTCGAGGACGCGGCCGGAAAGCCTCTGCGCGGCGCTTCGGTGCCGGGAAAGGTCCGGGTATATGCCAGGGCGATCACGAAACTTCCGTCCGACGGACGTGACTTCGCCGCGCTGTTCTTTACGGCCGACCCCGAAAATGGCGTACCAGTGCTGGAACTGATGCCTGTAGCCGAAGGTGATAAGCCTGCCCCGATGGTCGGACAAGTATTACGTTATCGCAGTTACGGCAATGATCTTGCCGGGTATGCGTTGTGGAGCCCCGAGCCTATCCGCCTGGGAGGGCGCGACGGAGACCGCCAGATTACCGATGTCTACGTGGGGATCTTCGGGCGTGACGAACTGGATTCAATCCTGGCCCGAACGCTCAAAATCGATATGACCGGACCCGATACGCTTACGGTCACGCCGCTAATCGCCAATAGCGCAGAACTGGCAACCATGACGGTCAACGGCAAACTCCTTTCAGAGCCTCTGCACCTGGTCCGCGCACAGCACGACAATTCCACAGTGACCATGACCACCCATCCTCTACCGACCTTGGCGCAGTAACAGGCGCCGTGAGCGGG
>CAZHDQ010000495.1:0-2960 GCA_964531595.1 uncultured Anaeromyxobacteraceae bacterium | reverse complement strand
CGCTGGATGGTGATGCGGATCGCCTGATCTTGACCGACGAGCGCGGCCGCATCATTGACGGCGATGTGGTGCTGGCGATTTGTGGGGAATACATGGCCGGCCGTGGGGTCCTGACAGGCGGCGGCGTGGTCGGCACGGTGATGTCGAACTACGGGCTTGAAATCGCGATGCAAAGGCTGGGGCTTTCGCTGGTGCGCACGGACGTCGGCGATCGATACGTGGTCGAACGGATGCGTAACGATGGCTACAATCTGGGTGGCGAGCAGTCCGGACACCTGCTGTTCCTGGACCACGCGACCACCGGCGACGGGCTACTTTCGGGGCTCAAAATACTGGAAGTCATGCTGGCGCAAAACCGCAGTTTGTCCGACTTGGCGGCCACATTCGAACGCTACCCACAGGTACTGCTAAGCCTCAAGGTCCGCGAGAAAACGCCGATCGAAGACCTGAAACAAACCAGCGCGGCGATCACCGAGGTCGAAGCGCTGCTGTCCGGCAAAGGCCGAGTCAACGTGCGGTACTCGGGCACGTCGGCGCTGTTGCGCATCATGGTCGAAGGCGATGACCAGGGAAAGGTTCGATCACTGGCCGAAGGCATCGCGGCCGCGGCAGGCGACGACGGGATCCTCGCCTGACGAACCGTCAAGACAATCGGCAGACATGCGTCGCCGTCAAGGAGCAAGCGAAAATGGACCGAATTAGACTGGGCGTCAACGTCGATCACGTCGCCACCATCAGGCAAAACCGGGGCACGCTTTTTCCCGACCCAGTCACGGCCGCCGCGGTCTGTGAATTGGCAGGCGCCGACCAGATCACGGTGCATTTGCGGGAGGATCGCCGTCACATCCAGGAACGCGACTTGCGCCTGCTGCGCCAGACGGTTCAGACCGAGCTGAACCTTGAGCTGGCTGCGAATGAAGACGTGTTAGGGATCGCGTGCGAAGTGCGGCCAGACCTGGCAACGCTGGTCCCCGAGCGGAGGCAGGAACTGACCACCGAGGGCGGGCTGGACGTTTTGGGCCGCGAATCAGAGATTTCTACGACGGTGCGGCGGCTAAAGGACGCGGGCATCCGGGTCAGCCTGTTCGTAGCGCCCGACCCGGCAACCATCCGGGCGTCGGTACGCTGCGGTGCCGACCAGATCGAAATCCACACCGGGTTCTATTCAAACGCCCGCGGGTTGCAGCGCGAGGAGGAACTGGTCCGCATCCGTGAGGCCGTCGAGGCCAGTCGCGCTCTGGGCATCGCGGTGGCGGCGGGACACGGGCTGGACTACGTCAATGTGCGAGCGATTTGCCGGATTCCGGGGGTCCAGGAACTGAACATCGGTCATTCAATCGTCGCGCGGGCAATGTTCACAGGCATGGACCAAGCAGTACGCGAGATGATCGCGATCTTGCACGAGGAAGAGGCAGTACGGGAGTAGCGCGAAGGCTCTGTGGACACCCACCGACGTTCAATCGACAGGCCGCGAGTCGCACTCGACCGGGCCGTTGCGCTGGCATACGACCCCTGGGTCCAACGGTTCACCCGCTAGGCGCGCATCGATCCAGTCACGCTGCACCGGAAGCGACCACAACGGCCCCTCAACATGGGTGGCGTTTGCACACTCTAGATACTGCATTCTCTGGCCCTGCGCACACAGCGTGTCGAAAGATCCCCGCTCCACGGACGTCTGAACGATTTCATCAGTTTCGGCCAGCAGAAACAGCACTGGCGAATCATCGGCCCGAGCGACTGAAGTGGTCGTCACCGAGTTCTCGCGCAGGAAGCATCCGTAGGGATCAGTGCCCTCCAGCCCGTCCGTCGCCATGGCGTCCAGGAATGCAGGCGTAAACAACTGCTCCAGCGTTAACAGCTCCTTGAACGGATCGGAACCCCCGCAGTTTGTGTCCAGGTCCAAGCAGGACGGCAGTTCTGTAGCCAGATGGGTCGGTTCGTCGTCGGTAAACAGGTCGGCCAGGGCCGCATCGTCGCGGTACCAACGGGTCGCCTGAACCAGGAACACGCCCAACAACGCGGTCCGGGAATTCAGGGTCGCCAGTGCTGACGCCGCCTCGCCCAAGAGATCGGCCGGCGGGACCATCGCGACGACGCCAGGAACTTTGTATTCCGGGGCGTAATAAGGCGCATATCGCCCCATGAACAGGGCTGCATGCCCTCCCTGTGAACCGCCCCACGGCACCACTTGGTCATCCGGTTCAACCAGACCGACTAGGTCCCCCCGCAGCAGTTCGTGTGCCGCCCGCACGGCATCCCACGAAGCGATTGCGGTCGATTCCCCGAGCAGGTACGTCTGGAACATGGTCGACGGGTCGCCGATACCATTCAAGCCGATGTAGTCGGGGCCGATGGAAATGTAGCCCAGCGCAGAGGCAGCCGCGACCTGCCCCTGGCCCTCAAAACCGCGCGAGGGCGCGCATTTATCTGAAAATCCGGCGGTTCCGTGAAGCCAGACGACCGACGAAAAATCACGGCGACCACCTGTGGCATCTACCGGGATCGCCAGGACCCCCGTGGCCTCGACCGGGACGCCGCGGTCCTGGGTCGTGTAGCGGTACAAGAAGACCCTGACGCCATAGGGTACCGGGGACAGGTGGCTGTAATTGAATCCGCCAAGTAGCGTGTCGATGGTCTCGGCGTCTAGGGCCAGCAACTCTTGCTCTTCCCAGTACACCACATGGCCTACCTGGTCGGAAGGTAGCCATTCATAGGGGGTCTGGCCGCAGGCGCCAGGGGACAGCGGGCCCGGCCCCAGAATGTCATGGCCTGAATCGGTCGCGACATCGACATCGTTCGCCGTAGCGTCAGGCCCGCCCGAGGGCGCACCATCACAGGCAAGGGCCAGTACCAGGAAGGCAACAGGGATGAAAAATCGTACGCCGGGATTCATGGTCCTCCGTTAAAGGGGCTGGAGTGGGAAATTCAGGCCATCCGGTCCAGGATCCGCAGCGACGCAT
>CAZHDQ010000494.1:0-2962 GCA_964531595.1 uncultured Anaeromyxobacteraceae bacterium | reverse complement strand
CCAGTTGCCGGACGGGGTCTTCGGGCCACAGTGCGACAACTGCCCCTTACAACCCGCCTGCGGTGGCGTGACCCCGGCGTATGCCGCCCGATTCGGCACAGACGAACTACACCCATTCAGTCTGCCGCCAGGGGCCTCGACCCGCCCCATGGATCCGGCCGCCGCCCCGTGGGACCTCAAGCTGTGGTGGCTGTTGCTAAACCGCCCCGCCGCTGCGGTCGCCCTGCGCGAGGTCTTTTCGCCCGACGCCCTTCCGCAGTTGGCCTGCGTGCTGCCGTGGACGCGGCTCGAAATCCACGAAGGCGGCAGCCACGGCCCTTGCTGCTCCGACTTCCTCCAGGCCCCGGGCCGCGAACCACCTGACACCGCGCTCGACGCCCTGTGGCTCGGCCCCCTGATGCGCGCAGTCCGCCGGGCGATAGCCGCAGGCGAACCGACTCGCACCTGCCGTCCGACCTGCCCCGTGCTGGTCGGCGGGACTGATCTGCCGGCCGATCTGGTGTTGCGTGGCGGACCCCAGGCCGCTGTCTTGGCGACCATCAAGCGGGTCGGTGACCTGCTGGCTGGCCGCGAGGTTCCGACTGCGCCCCCGGCGGCCCTGTGCTTCGCGGCCACGTCGTTTTGCAACTACGACTGTGTGATGTGCGATTGCGGCGAACGCGGGACGCTGGACGACCAGCCCGACCCGGCGTTTTTCGACCAGGCACGTTCCTGGGCCTCGCGCGCCGTCGATCTAGAGGTAAACGGCGGCGAGCCGCTGGCTTCGCCACGGTTCAGGGACTTTCTGGACCGTCTAGCCGACGACCGCGTCTCACCGCCACCTGTCGGACTGGTCACGAACGGGTCTCTGTTGACGCCCGAGCGAATCAACCGGTGGGCCCCGATCTTTCGCGGGATCGTCGTCAGTCTGAACGCCGCGGACCCCGCGACTTACCGCGCCGTCAACCGCGGCATCCAGTGGGAGGTCGTCCGCGGGCACCTGGACCACCTGCTGCGCGCGCGGCACGAGGGCCTATTCCTCGGGGGTCTGGCCTACAGCATGGTCGTGATGCGATCCAATCTGGACCAGATCCCGGCCTTCGTCGAACTGGCGCTCAGCGACGACGTTGATGCGCGATTCCTGCTGCCGCAGGGCAACCGGAACGACCAGAGCGTGATGACTGTTCCCGATCTTGCCTCCCGCGCCGCCGCGATGCTCCAAGCCGCTGCCGCCCGCCTTGAAGCCACCGGCCGCGCGCGGCCTGCCGCCGCCGCCGACGCCCTGGCGCGCGTGCTTCTTGACCGCATCAATCACGGAGTCTTCGAGGCGTTGTGATGCGGCCTAAAGGCCCCGCACTTGACCCTGACCATATGGATTGTAACAATGCCTTTCAGTAGCTGGAGACCTACCAAATGATCTGGACCGCCCGACATTTCGTCGCCGTTATAGCGCTCGTCGCGCTGACCGCGGGTGTCGCCCGGATCCACCCCTGCATGAACGAAGCATCCTGCCCGTCCACCTGCGACACCCAAGCCGCGGCGACGTGCTCTTCCCCGGACGGCGGCCACGAACACAAACCCCAGGCGTTGGGATGCGACTGCCTGTGCCACGTCCCGGTGGTGGCCGGCCCGATCACGGACGGCCCCGTTCGCGGCGCCCCGGCCTTGACCGAACTGGAACCCAGCTTCGATTCGCTCAGACCCGGTTTCCCGCATCCCCCGTTTAGGCCGCCGAACACCTGATCCCGTCTTAGATTTTCGCCCAAATCCGCCCCCGGTGGTGCCCGGGTCCGTCCCGCGCGCCCGAAGGAGGACCGTCATGCGCACGATCGCACTGGGCGCCGCCCTTTTGGCGGTGGCCGCCCCTGGAATTCCCCGGGCCGACGAGACCAGGACACCGTTTACCCTGGCCGAAGTACTTGCCCGGGCCGACGACGTCCCGCAAGCCCGGCAGGCCATTCAACAGGCACGGGCGGCGCGTAACGGCGTGGCCGCCACCTACCAGGTACCGAACCCCGAAATCGGTCTTCGCATCGGCCGAGGCATGCCGCGAGATGGCGGACCGGACGGCCTTGAATGGGGCCTGGACGTGACAGTACCGCTGGACTGGCTGGCCACGCGCGGCCCCCAGATCCGCGCCGCACAAGCCCGGGCCGACGCCGGCGGCAGTGAGGCCGCAGGCACGCGTCTCGAGGTGAGACTGCGTCTCGCCGCACTGTTCCATCAAATCGCCCGAGACCAGCAGATGGACCAGGTACTGACCCAGACTGAGGCACACGTTGCCGCCCTGACCGAGGCCATTCACCGACGCGTCGCCACGGGCGAGGCCCGGCCCATCGAATCGACCCGTATCGAAACCGACTTGGCACGCATCCGGCTCGAGCGAGACCGTGCCGCCGTTGAGGCGCGGGTTGGCCGCGACACGCTGGCGGCGTTCCTGGGATGGACGCAAGACACACCCCTGGTTGTGGCCAACGACCCGTCGCTACCGCCGGCCCCCGACACGCGCGACACAACGGTTGCCCGGATTCTGGCATCCCACCCGGGCTTGGCCGCCGCCAGGGCCCACGGCCGGGCCTTGGAAGCACGCGTCCAGGTGGAACAGGCTCGCAGGGTCCCCGGCATCGCTGTGGGCGCCTATTTCGACCGAGAGCAGGACCGAGACGTCGCCGGCGCCCTGCTGCTGGTCCGGATCCCGGTATGGAACTGGAATACAGGCGGGATTCGGAAGGCCCGGACCGAATTGGCCGCCCGGGTGGCTGCGGTCGACAACGTGGTACTGGAAGCGCGGGTCGCGGCAATCGCCGCCTGGGAGCGGTGCGTCCTCGGTCTCGATGCGACCCGGCGGTTCACGCGGGAAATCCTCCCGCGAGCCGAGCAGGCCGAGCAAACCATCGAACGCGCTTACGACCTGGGAGAAGCCTCGCTGATCGACGCGCTCGATGCGCGACGGGTGCTACTTGACGTCCGAAGAGAGGAGGTC
>CAZHDQ010000493.1:0-2970 GCA_964531595.1 uncultured Anaeromyxobacteraceae bacterium | reverse complement strand
GCAACCCCCGAAGAAGTCGCCTGCTTCCGTGCCGAGCGGCGGGAGTTTAACCTGGTCTACCGGTGTCCCGACTGCCTGCACATTATGGCGGATGGCCGTCGTTGCATCATGGAATTCCCGAATCGAACGTTGATGGAATCCGAGGCGTTCCTGACCGAGGCCAGCCAGTTCGTCTTTTGCAAATATTTTGAACCCGCGTAGGAGGAACCGATGCCGGTCGCGAAACGCGTCCTGGTACCCGGGGCCGGCGGGCCTGGTGCCGTCAACCTGACTCGCGGCTTGAAGATGGCCCCTGAACCTATCTTTACGGTCGGCTGCGACGCCAACCCGTACTACTTGCAACTGGCGCTGACCGACGCGCGGGCCCTGGTGCCTCGGGCGTCCGACGAGGATCGCTACATCGCCGCGATTGCCGCGCTGGTCCGTGACCACGGTTTGAATTTCGTCTACCCCAATTCCAGTATCGAAATGGCAGTGCTGACGCGCCGCCGCGACGAAATCGGCGCTGCGCTGTTCGTGCCGACGCTGGCCACCCAACAGATCGCCGCCAGCAAGTGGGAGACATGGAAAGCCTGGACCGCCGCCGGGATCCCGGTGCCTCGCACACGGTTGATCGAGCGCGAGGCCGACATCGAACGCGCCTTCGACGAACTGCCTGCTGGGCCGATCTGGTTTCGCGGTGCGGGCATCCCCGGACGCGGTATCGGTGGCGCCGCCCTGCCATGCACAACGCCGCTCCAGGCACGCGGTTGGATCGACTTCTACCAAGGTTACGGCGGCTTCATCGCGTCCGAGTTCCTCCCGGGAGACAACCTGACGTTTCTGGGCGTGTTCAGGGACGGCGAACTGCTTGCCAGCCAGGGCCGCCAGCGCGACCTGTACGTGATTCCCCACGTCAGCCCCAGCGGAATCACGGGGGCGCCGGCCGTGTGCCACACCGTTCATCGCAACGACCTGAACGACCTGGGACACCGCGCGGTGCTGGCCATCGACCCGCACTACAACGGGGTCGCATTCGTCGATTTCAAGGGCGCCGCAGACGGGCGGGTGCTGCCAACTGAAATCAACGCGGGCCGTTTCGGCACGACGCACCACTTCTACACGGCCGCGGGCGCGAATTTCCCTTATTTCATGCTGAAGGTCGCATTCGGCGAGACGCCACCGCCGCTGTCGCGGTTCGACGCGCTGCCGGCCGACCTGTACTGGATCCGGACGCTGGACGCAGGTCCGGTGCTGACCTCGAAGGCGGAACTGGACGCGACGACGCGGCAGGTTTAAGCCGCCCGCGCCCCGCTAGTCATCCTCGTCCACTGGTACGGCCTCTTCCTCCGCAGGCGTTGGAGCGGCCTCTACCGGCTGAATGCCACGCAGACGGGCACGCCCGATCACCGTCGGCCGCAATGGGGCCGCCCGGAAATCCATCGGCGCGTTGACCTGGTCCACCGGGATTACCTGCCCCTGTGGCACCATCTCTATCGGTGCAGGCACCTCGACCGGAGGCGGCATGTCGCGCCGGGCGGGCGGGGTTAACTGCGGGGCTGGCAGAGTCGGCGCGGGACCCGGCATCGACGGGGCAAACGCGGGCGCACCAACAGGCGTAGGGGCAGGCGTCGCTGGCGGCATAGAGGGATTCACGCGTCGCGCCGACGCCGGGGGCGACGCGGCGGGCTCCTCTGGTTCGGGTTCAGGCTTCGGCGGCGTCTTGAAGTCGCCACCCCGGATCGCGGGCTTCTTCGGATTGCAAGTCGGCCGCGACACCATCCCCGAGCAAACCACGCCCCAGTAATTGCCTGACTGGGCATTGCGCCAGCGGGGGTCCATCGTCAGCAGTGTTCGTAGGAACGCGTTGGGCTTCCGGGACTCGCCACCGACCGTGACCGCCCGTTCGATAAACGGGTCGCTGAAACTGAACGCCGCTTCCAGGTTCAACTGTCCCTCGCCAAACGGCTTGTCTGGGAAAAGTCGAATGGTTGATTGCCCCTCGACCAGCGCCTTGATGTCGGTCCCGTCCAATTCGGCCTTCGCCACGTGGATCACAGTTCCATCCCCCATGGCCATGCGGCGGTCGCTCTTGAAACCGGCCATGTCGGACCGCTTGCCCAAGTGCACTTCCAGCGCCAGCTCACCCAGACTCGCATCGGTCAACGTCACGTTGCCCTGCGCACGGCTGCGCAGGGTCGGTTGGATCGCCCGAATGCCCTCGCCGACCAGGTCCAAATCGCCCCTGCTTTCCGCCAACCCGCCTTTTTCGTCGAAGTCCAGCGTGACTTGGCCGCTCTTTATCCGGCCCTCGAAACGCACACCGAACACCGGAAACTGGTCAGGCAGCGGAAAATCCCGTATCGCCGCAACAGCCACCTTCAATCGCCCACCGGAGCGCAGCACATTGACCGGACCCAGAACCCCGTCGCCGTCATGGATCGTCGCCTCGACCGACAGCGTACCCACCAGCGCCCGCAGAAGGCTCAGCGACACATCGACCCGGTCCAGCATCAGATTGCGCGGCTGCGTCTCGACCCTGCCGTCCGGCGTCTGGTGCCGTTCGGGGGGCAATTCGATCCCGATGCCCAGCAAGCGCGCAGAAGCGAGTCCTCGCAGCGACATGTCTGCGATCCGCACAATCCGACCGCCGGTCGACAGACGGTTCTCCAGAAAGGTCCGCAGCTTCTGCGTCGGGAACGTCACGACTGCCGCCACCGTGAACACGGCCAGTCCGAACACAACATACCCGGCGATCCTCCCGGCCTTCTGCCAGCCGGCCTTCTTGATCCAGTCTATCGTCATCGGCGTCTCTCCCACGGGCTGCACCCCGAAACGCTGAGCCCTATTCAGTCGACCAGACCCACCGGGCCTGCCGGGCCTGTCGGCATAGCTTCCGTTTCGCCGCTGCCGATGTATGTCGCAATTCCGACGGTCGCACGAACATTCGCCTTGTCGTTGAACTTTCGGGTCATATCCGCCTTGGTTACA
>CAZHDQ010000492.1:0-2971 GCA_964531595.1 uncultured Anaeromyxobacteraceae bacterium | reverse complement strand
TCGGAGGCCAGATCGTCGGGTCGAAAGTTGTGGTGGGACCCGATGCAGTAGGCCAGGCGGCGCCCCGTAAAGCGCTCGCGCGCCTCCGCGATGGCCTGAACTGCCGCGAACCGGGCCTCCAGGCTGCCCAGCGCCTCGTCCAACGGGCGGGCGGTAGCTTCGGCGATAGCGCGGTAGAACGCATCGGTCCGACCCACGCCGTAGGGCTGTGCAAGCTCGATTGCGCGGTGGCCGGGGCGTTCCAGCAGCCCGAGCAGGTCGCCATACATGGCCCTATCCACCACCACAGACAAGCCCCCTAGCGGCAGATTGCGCCAGTCGTCCAGCGATGCGCCGATCGGCACCTGGGCATTGACGCGCAGTCCTGCGGGGCGCAAGGCGTCCGCGACTTCGCCCTGGAAGGTCCGACGCAAATCCTCGGGGCGTTCGGGGGGGTCGGTTGTGTACCCGATCAGGTTTACGGCGTCCGGGTCCGGATCACCGCTACGACCGAATTCGGTGACCATCGTTCGGGCCACCCAGTCGGCGACCTCGGCCTGGGTACGAAGCCGCAGCCCGCTGGTCGCTACCGGTACGATGGGGACGCCGGATTCCTTCGCGACCTTGCGACACACCGGAATCGGATCGGCGCCAATCATCTCGGAAAGACACGTCGACAGCACCAGGATGCCTTCGGGGGGCACCGGGACGCCAGGCTGTTGGCAAGACGGCGACACTACGGCGCACAGGCAGCGTTCCAGGCGTTCTTCGGCCAGGCCGGCCACGACGTCCTGATCGCGCAGCCCAACCGAGAACACGTTCCATTCCGGGTCCGAAGCCGTTTTGGCCCGAAGCCGCGGCATTGCATTCGCGCAGTCGCGCTCGCCGAAAATCACCAGCGACAGGTTCCCAGGCATCCCCGACAACTGGAACGCGAAACCCGTCATCGCGCAGCCTTGCTGCGCCAGGTCACCCGCGGTACGACCGTCCTTGCCGTCCTTCTTTACCGCGGAACGACCGCCTCGAACGCCGCTGCCCTGCTCCCTCATCCCGCCCCCCGGGCCCGAATCGGAGGCATTGTATCAGCGAACCGCGCGTCGGGAGCGCCGGCGACCCGAAAACGCCATGGCTACAAGCACCAGGATCAGCATCGGTCCCCCGACCGGCGCAGAGCAAAGGCCCCCGACAACACAGCCCGAAGACTTGCTGGGCCTCCCGGTGTCGTCCGATCCGGGATCGGCCGTCGCGCTACTGTCCACCGCAGTGGTGTCGGCGAGCGCGGTATCCATGGAAACGCTGTTGTCCTGGGCGGCGATGACATCATCGGACACGGTGGCGTCCGCGACGTCCGCGACCTCCTCGGACATCTGTACGCCATCCGACACTGCGGGCGCCTCGGGGTCCTTGTACAGGTCGGGATGCAGCAGGTACTGGACCTTGGCGGAGATCTGCCTGCGTGCGGCCAGCATCGGGGCATCGTCCATGGACCACGGGCGATTTTGGCGGTCGAAGGCATCGTCCAGTGGCGCACCAAACTTGCGATAAACCGTGTCGATTTGCGCTCGGGCGAAATCGCCGCCGCCCAGCGCATCGGCCATGCGCAGGATCTCCCAGTCCTCCAAGCCGTCGCGAACCTGCTTCATGCGGTACGACACCGCAGGCCCGTCCATACCGCGCCAAGGCAGCGCCAGACCGGTTCCTAGCGTCCCGTCGGCATCGCCCGGGTACAGCAGGATACCGTCGCCATTGCGGGCGAAATCGAGGCCGAATTCCTCGACGTTTGCCAGGACGTGCCATGGGTCCGGGTCCTGCCAGTAGGTCAGCCGCCAGTAAAGGAAACCCGTAGCGCCCTCGCGCCAAGCGCCCCACTTGATCAGTCGCGGCTCGTGTCCCAGATTGGAATCGATGTCGTATCCCATCAGCGCAGGCAGGTTTGCGTTGCACACGTAGAACCACAACTCCCCGCCCGCAGCGATGTGCTGGGCGTACTCGTCACGCCCCCACCAAACACCCGCCGGCCAGTAGGCGTCCCCGAACATCGCCGTGACCGGACACCAGATGTCGATGTCACCGCCCAGGTCCTTCCACCAGGGTCCCGTGACCATGACCTTGCCGTCGTACAGATTAGTTGCAGCCCGCAGTCGTGCCACGTCCTCGTGGATCCGCTTGACCGCACCACCCCCCAGGTGTTCGGGCATCCATGGCTCGTCGCTGGAGTACATATAGATGTTGTCCAGCCACCCCTTGTCGCGCAGGTGCTCGGCCAACGCGACCGCCGCGGCCGACCACTGACTTGCAGTCAACGACCCCAGCCCCGAGCCCGGCCGGAACCGATCCAGGTCGTAGCGCCGGATCCCGACGCCATCGGGAAAGTATGACCCGTCGATGCGAGGCCCGATATGGGCGTCATATGCGGTAAAATCAACCGGTTCCAGATTGCCTGCATCGTCAAACTTAAACTGAACCGGGGGACTTTGGTCGGTGAAATCCATCCGGTGTCGATGTACCTCGAATTCGTAGTTCTTCAGGATCCGGTCCCGAGTTTCGGCGTCCCCGCCTTCCGAGCCGCCGTGATATTTCCACAGGTTGGAAATGCCGAACCCGAAGGCCGTCGTAATCGACCGTTCGCGAGGGATTGCAAAATCCCAGACCTGGAGCATCAGCGGGATGTTGTCCAGTTCGCCGTCCTGAGAGGCCACGGTCACAATGCCGTTGTACATGCCTGGTGCGGCGTCTTCCGGGATGTACAGGTCGATGAACACCGTCTGGAGATCGGCGGCAGCGATGTCAAATGGCGCCCCGACCGCCGTCGTCACACCGTCTTCGGAGTACGGGTCAACAAACGGGATCAGGGCGTCCGGGTACCAACCCGGCTTTCGCAGGTATTCCGTAAACGATTCGCAGGCGGTACTGAACACGGAATCGCACCACGACGGCTGCGTCACCTGGACGTAGTCGCGCTTCAGCGTCTTCACGAAAGCCTCCGAGATGC
>CAZHDQ010000491.1:0-2981 GCA_964531595.1 uncultured Anaeromyxobacteraceae bacterium | reverse complement strand
CAAGGATTTCGTCGTTGCGCCGGATCAAAACGACGATCTCGGAGCGGGTCGACTGGCTACACGCCAAGTAGTTGTCCAATTCCCGCACATCCGGGATCACCTGGTTGGCATTGTCTGCCACCGCGGCCCCGCATACGCCTACGCCGACCGAAATCTGGTCGTGGTCGGTCGCCTCGCCCACGTATTCGCCCAGGTGCAACGTGTCGCCCTTTAGGCGGTACACCCCGCACCAGTCCCAGCCTGGAAGCCCCGCCAGTTCCCGCATCGCCAAGCGCCGCAACGACGTGCCCTGCAGGGCCGCGGTCGATACGACTCGAAGGATCCGATTCGCCTGTTCCAAGCCAATCATCCGACAAACCTCCCAGGAAAAAATCGTGGTGTCACGCCCTCACGAACAGGGACCCCTGCCCGCCGGCGTTCCCGGATTCTACAGGTAATGGCCGCCGACGACATGAAGAACGTCGTCCCGCATCGACAACGCGCATATCCGGGCCCAGGACGCATCATCCAGCATCCCGTGTTCGGAAGTCTTGTACATCCCCTTGCCGAGGCACGCGATCTGACCTTCACCGCACTGGGCAAAGACACCTGAAATCCCGCATGAAACCGTGTTATCGATGGCATGCAGCGCCTGCTCGATGAACTCCGGGGAAGCCCCGGTCACGCACAACTCGTAAAAATCCCAGTTGCCACCGTTTTCCTGGGTCAACGCTATCTTTTCGGAATTGCACACGCGGCAATTGCCCATGTCGCAGAAGGCGCCGGGACCGTCCTGAGCGCAATCGCAATCGGCCAGGCAATTTACACACATAAACTGGAGCGAACTGCAAAACCGCGAGTCACAATCGTCGATCTGACAGGTATCGACCTGACACACACCTCCGATATGTTCGTTGCAGCTGCCGTCCTGCCCACACATGCGCATCTCGAGGTTACAAATGGACGTCATCCCGGGGTCGCAATCCGCATCCTGCGTACACGGCTTCAGGGGCGTCGGGTCGATCCCGGATTGCCCCCTGAACGGATCGCACGCCGCGCCCGCTTGGAAGACGGTGCCCTTATGGTTGGCGGCGCTGCACAGGTCAGGCACACAACGGCCCAGGCGCGTTTCGCACACCTCGTGGCTCGCGCAGTCGGATGTCGCCTCGCAGGCGCACCCCATCGCATCGCTTTGGTGAGCCGCCATCGCAGCCGCGGTCACCCACTCGTTGGGGACGTCCGCGCACTGCATGTCCTCGTAAACGGACGCGCGATTCACCAAATAGCGGACGCCATTGATATTTCTGGCTGTCTGGCCCTGTCGCAGCGGAATGGGGGGCTCGCTGGAAGCCAGGCCGCCGTACAGCCACATAAAGATCGGCGGGTATCGGATCGTGCCGCAACCGCCATCGACGGCAGGACATTCGTCGGGTACTTGGTGATAGGTCGGACAAGGTTGGATGCCGCCGCAGTCGAACCAGCCTTCGATGTACCCTGCGTCCTGGGCAAAAAACAGTGGCGTCCCATCCGCAGCCCACAACACAACGACCACGTCCAACCACCAGGGCCAATCCTGTCGCGCATACACCTGGACCTTCTGTCCCACCGAAACCGGTGCCCGGACATACGGCCCCAGGTCCCAGACCACGCCCAATTCGACGTCGTCGTCCAGCATCTTCAAAACCACCTCGCGGGCCGGCACTTCGCGCCCTTCCACATCGCCGAAGCGGGTGACGACCGCGTCCCCGAACACCGTGCCAACCGAGTAGAATCCGTCGGTATTCGGCAAGCCATAGACCTCAAGCAGGAACGGTTCAGCAGACGGCACTGGCCCACACGGGCCCAAATCCCCGATATCGCCAGGCGGCAAGTCCCGCGCGACGTCCGGTTGCATCGTGTCTGTCCAGGGGCCAGTATCGGTGATGGCGTCGGGCCAAGCGCCGGTGTCTCGGGCCGGCAAATCGTAGCCGACGCCGGGATCGAAGCCACGATCATCCCGGATCCACGCATCGCGTTCGTCATCGCAGTCACAGGGCACGAATACGCACCCCGGCGCCCAGATGAGCACGATCGCCAAAAGCCATCCCAGCCGAATCTTGAGTCGCATGCTGATCCCCTGAATGGACCCGAGTTCCGAATTGTATCGAAATCATGCGCCTGGGGCACACCCAGTCCCGCGCGTTCACAGGCAGGTCACGGAATTCGAGAAAGGACGCCGGGCAGGATTACGAGACGCGCTGGTCAATCGGGATGAACGACCGCTTCGTCTGGCCGGTGTAGACCTGTCGGGGCCGGGCGATCCGCGTTTCCGGATCACGATTCATTTCGTTGAACTGAGCCAGCCAGCCTGGCATCCGGCCGATGGCGAAAATAGCCGTGAACATCGTCAACGGAATGCCGATGGCCTGGAGGATGATGCCGCTGTAAAAGTCGACGTTCGGATACAACTTACGCTCGATGAAGTATTCGTCCTTGAGCGCCGTTTCCTCCAGCTCCACCGCCATTTCCAACAATTCACTGTGGATGCCCAACTTGTCCAGCACGTCGACCGCCGTCTTCTTCAGCACCTTCGCGCGCGGATCGTAGTTTTTGTAAACACGGTGACCAAATCCCATCAGCTTAATGCTGGACGTTCGGGCCTTGACCTGGTCGACGAACTGTTGCGGCGTCAGGCCCGCCTGGCGCACATGTTCGAGCATCTCGATCAGCGCCTGGTTCGCGCCACCGTGTAGCGGCCCCCAGAGCGCCCAGACACCAGCCGAAATGGACGCAAACATGTTGGCATGGGAACTCCCGACGACGCGGACGGTCGAGGCCGAACAATTCTGCTCGTGGTCGGCATGCAGCACGAAAATCAATTCAAGCGCGCGGGCCACGACCGGATCCACAACGTAATCCCGGGAAGGCGTCGCAAACAGCATATTCAAGAAATTCTCGACGTACCCCAGGCGGTGTTGCGGGTAGGTCATCGGACGGCCCAGCGAACGCTTGTAAGACCAGGC
>CAZHDQ010000490.1:0-2984 GCA_964531595.1 uncultured Anaeromyxobacteraceae bacterium | reverse complement strand
TCGGGGGGGAAATCAACCACTCCGGACGCTGGTTCGACCTGGGTCCGATGGCGCTGTAGCCGTCGGAATTCGCGAAACCGGCCCTCGTCCTGTTCCTGGCTCGGTTCTTTCACGGCGAACGAAACCCCGAGCGTTACTCGTTGCGCACGCTGCTGCGGCCGCTTGCCTACGTGGCACTGCCGACGGCGTTGGTCATGCTGGAACCCGACTTGGGGACATCGCTGGTAATCATTGCGGTGGGGTTCTCGGTGATGTTCTTCGAGGGAATTCGGCTGCGGTCGTTCCTGACACTGCTGGGCATTGTTTTGCTGCTGATCCCGCTGGCTTGGCAATTGGACGTGATCCAGCCTTACCAGAAGCAGCGCGTGATGACCTGGCTGTCGATGTCCGGTGCCACTGACATCAAGAAGGACGCCGACCGGGCGATGCAACCGGAGCAGGCGCTGTGGGCCGTCGGCAGCGGCAAGGTTCTGGGCAAGGTTGGTCGCCAAGGGGTGCAGTCGCGCCTGCGTTACCTGCCCGAAATGCACAACGATTACATCCTGGCGTCGTTCGCCGAGGAACGCGGTTTCGTCGGAAGCATCGTGTTGCTGGCAACCTACCTGGTCCTGGTGCTGTCGTTGCTTCGCCTAGCTGTGCGCGCGAGAGGGCGGTTCGGGGTGCTGGTCAGCGTCGGGGCGGTGGCAATCATCTTCTGGCAGGTGGTGTTCAATGTGGGCATGGTGATCGGCATATTCCCGGTCGTCGGCCTGTCGCTGCCGTTCCTGTCGTACGGTGGCTCGGCGCTGCTATCGTCAATGATCGCGGTAGGCTTTGCGCTGAACGCCGGCATCCACAAGGGCAGCGTGTAGCTTTCGATTAGCGGGTCCGCAGCGTGTCCACCAGTGCCACGATGTCCGGGCTGATCCAGTCCCGGGCCGACACGAACCGGGCCTCAATTCGACCGTCCCTCAGAAGGTAACTTTCGGGCAATTTTTCGGTACCGAAGGCCGAACGCATGTCGCGCCCCAGAACCTGCTGAGGGTCACGAACCACGATGAAATTCGGCGGCACAGCGGCGGCCTGGAATCGTGCGAAGAAGTCGTCTATGGCTTGCCAGGATTCGTCGTACGCGACCGCGACAACAACCATGTCGTTCATGCGAGCCCGCGCCAGGGAGAGCAGCGAAGGCAGTTCCTCGATGCAGGGCGGGCAGAACGTACCCCAAAAATTCAGGAAGACCAAGCGGTTGCCAAACTGTTCGAGGGTTACAGGAACGATGCGGCCATCGACGCGTCCCTCAACCGTGTAGGACGCCTGTGCGGGCGTAACCGGCGTAGCGATCCGCTCGCCCCGCGTCCGTCGCACCAGCGTGTCCAGTTCAGTGCGTCCGCCGTCGCCCATCGCCAGGATGCCGAACACCAGGAACAGGAAAACGGCAACGGTCGCACCCACGGCGAATCGGCGAATCGTCTTCGGAGTGGTGTTTTCGGCGTCCATCGGTACGGGCTCCAAAGTGCGGACGGGTCATAGTGTCCCTGCCGGGCACCCCGGTGTCAACGAACCCTGGAAAACCTTGCGCAAATCGGAGGTTTTTGATATGAAGCCGGCGATCGGCTTTTGAAACGTGGCATGGCGAGGGGCAGGATGCGGCACGCTGGAACGGTCCTGGTTGCCAAGGTTGGATTGGACGGACACGATCGCGGGGCGAAGGTCGTAGTGCGTGCGTTGCAGGAGGCCGGCTTTGATGCCCGGTTTACAGGCCTGCACCTGGCGCCAGCCGAGGTCGCCCACGCGGCGATCGCACAAGGCGTCGACCTTTTGGGCATCTCGATTCATTCCGGTGCGCACGCCGTTTTAATCCCTGAAGTCCTGCGGCACCTCGCCAGTCTGGGCGCGTCCGACCTGCCGGTGCTGGTGGGCGGCACGATTCCCGAAGCGGACCGTCAAGCATTGATCGCTCAGGGCGTGCGCGCGGTGTTCACTGCCGGCACGGCGCTGTGCGACATCCGTGATTGTGTGGCCAGTCTGTGCGCGGAACGACTGGCACTTCGGGACGCGGTTTGACGGGCACTGTATCCGTTTTTCGGCACCGTTCTTCTAGGCTTGGATGCTGCCTAGAAGGCAGGGAACACCAAGTTTGCAGGACACGGGCCCGGATGCTAGAATCCGGTCCACGATTTGCCTGAAACCTCGCCAGTCGGTGAAAACCGGCGGCGCTCTCGTCCGGGGGAAGCATGGGAAGAGTCATCGGGATTGACCTGGGAACCACCAACAGTTGCGTGGCCGTCATGGAAGGCGGCAACCCGGTGGTCATCCCGAACTTGGAGGGCAGCCGAACCACGCCTTCCGTTGTGGCGGTCAGCGATGACGGCGAACGCCTAGTAGGGGCCGTCGCCAAACGCCAAGCCATCACGAACGCCCGAAACACCGTCTTCGCCATCAAGCGACTGATGGGCCGCAAGTTCGACTCACCCGAGGTCCAACGGGTCGTCACGAATTACCCCTACCACTGCACCAAGGCCCCCAATGGCGACGCTGCGGTGGAACTGGGTTCCAAAGTGATGTCGCCTCCCGAGATCTCGGCGGTGATCCTGTCGCGGATGCGCGAGTACGCCGAGGAATACCTGGGCGAGAAGGTTACGGACGCCGTGGTCACGGTCCCGGCGTATTTTGACGATGCTCAACGCCAAGCAACGCGCGACGCGGGCCGCATCGCTGGACTGAACGTCCAGCGGATCATCAACGAGCCCACCGCCGCAGCCTTGGCGCACGGCCTGTCGCGCCGCGCCACCGGACGCGTGGCGGTCTATGACCTTGGCGGCGGCACTTTCGATATCAGCATCATGGAACTGGGTGATGGCGTCTTCCTGGTCAAGACGACTCACGGCGACACGTTCCTGGGCGGCGAGGACATCGACGCCCGAATCGTGGATATGCTCGCCGGCGAGTTTCAGCGGTTGCACGGTGTCGAACTGCGCGAGGACACTGTCGCGCTGCAGCGT
>CAZHDQ010000489.1:0-2992 GCA_964531595.1 uncultured Anaeromyxobacteraceae bacterium | reverse complement strand
CAAAAGCGGCGTCTCGTTCGGCGAAGGACCAGGGAAAAGAGAAGGCAAACTGCAAGAAGGTCTGTGACAAGTTCGTGAATGCGGTTGATTCCGACGGCGCCCGTGCTCCGATCCGCGATCTGTGCCTGCGGCGGTGCGAGGAAGGCGACATGGCGTTCTCGGTCTGTGCCTGGAAGGCCCAGACAATGCAGGACGTGCTTGATTGCGGAGCGCTGCCTGAAGCCCGCTGATTCGGTTCACCCCCTGAATTCCACTCATACGCGACCTGTTTAACGGCTTTGCCCCGCGCGCATTTGGTGGCGAATGTGGATCGACGGGTGGCTTGAAAACGCTTGCGCCCGGTTCCGAAAGCAAGCCACTAGATACGTTAGAAGCAGGGCGGGCAGGCTTCGGGGTGGTTGGCGAATGTGGGCATGGAGCACGCAGCGCAGGGGATCGCCTCGTCCTGTCCGGGGTAGCAGGGCCATTCCGCCGGGCTTTCTTCGAAAAACGGCGAAACCAGGCAGCCCCAGCACAACTGGATCGGGAAGGCGAACTCGTTCGAATGGATCACGTAGCGATCCAGGGTCTGGGCCTCAAGCGTCACGTAGACGGTCACCCAAACCGCTGGCGACCGGACCCCCGACTTGTTGACCAATGCCTGCATCTTGGTGTCTAAAATGTTTCCAAGGGCCGGCGGGATTACCTGGACGGCGACCACACCTTCCTCGCCAGGTTTGGCACCTGCCGCGACGAACGAATGCACGCCGTCCAACATGTACTGGGTCGCGGTTTCCTTGACTTTATTTGTGTCCGCGCCGACCGGCGAGAATTCGCCCATGTCGACGAAGACCTTGGCGCCCTGGATGCTGATGACGTGGGTTTCGGCCGACAAGTTCGCCCCGCTTTCGCCAGTCACTTGCGTTAGTGATTCCATCATGTTCTTGAACCGTGGATACATCCAGTACTGGTTCGTGATGGCGAGATCCAGCACGCCGTAGGGTCGGATCGCTTGGGCCGACTGGCCGGGCCGGATCTGGCACTGTGTCTGTCTGGTCATTGCCATGTTGTCATAGATGAACAGCGCCTGGGGATTTTCCTTGGCGCAGCTCATCAGGCTCGGGAGCAGGACCAGTAGGCCCCCGAACGCCGCCCGCAAGACTGCCGTGCGGATTCTCCCGTTCATAGCGAAACCTCCCGATTCACGATCTTTGGCGTGATGAAGATCAACAGTTCGGACCGATCGTCGCTGCGAGCGCGCGACTTGAACAGCCATCCCAGGACCGGGATATCGCCCAGTAGCGGGATCTTCTTGTACGACTTCGATGTGTTGCGCGTGTAGATGCCGCCGATGACGGTCGTGTCTCCGTCCCGGATCAGCAGTTCCGTATGCGCCTCCTTCTTTTGGATCGTCGGGTTCCCGTTGGCCGCGACGTTGCCGAAGTCCGGTTCGTTTTTGGAGATGTCGATCTTCAGACTGATGTGGCCGTCACGGGTCACATGGGGTAGCACGTCCAGACGCAGGTCCGCCGAGAAGAACTGGGTGTTGACGCCGGCGGCCGATACGACACTGATCGGGATCGACACGCCCTGGCTGATCGTAGCCTTGCGGTTGTCCAGCGTCGAAATACGCGGGGACGAGATGATCTTGACATCGCCTTCCGCCTCGGCGGCCGACAGGCGCAGCGTCAGATTTGCGGCGCCGCCGATCGAGCCCAACTGGATGCCGACCGCGCCACCAGCGCCCTGGCCGACGGCTGCTGGCAGGTTGACGACCCAGTTCGGGCTGTCGGTGAACATGCCGCCCGAAGGGGCGGAAGGCTCGGCACCACCGGAGAGGCCGACGCTGCTGGGGAAGACCAGACCGGTCTCGTTCCCGAAGGCACCGGACATGGCGTAGCGACCGCCCCACTGGATGCCAATATCTTCCGAGAACGTGGTTCGCGCCTCGACTATGCGGGCCTCGATCAGGACCTGCGGGGTCTGCTGGTCCAACCGGCGGACCAAATCCTCGGCCGCTTCCAGGAAGTCTTCGGTGTCCTTGATGATCAGAGTGTTGGTGCGGATGTCGACTTCGGCGGTTCCGCGGGGCGACAGGATGGTCTTGATTCGCTGCAGGAGTTCGTTGCCGTCGCCGTAGTTCACGGGCACCAATCTGACGATGATGGGCTTAAGTTCGCGCTGCTGGCGTTGCTTTTCGACACGCGCCTCAAATTCCTTCTGAATCGATGTGATCGGTGCGACCCGGTAAATGCCCTGCTCGACGACGTAATCCAGGCCCTTTGCCTTGAGTACGGTGTCCAGCGCCAAGTCCCACGGCACGTCATCGAGGTGGAACGTAACCTTGCCTCGGACGTCCTCGGACGTCACGATATTGACCTTGCCCTCACGGGCCAGGAACGTCAGCACATTCTGAATGTCGGCGTCCTTGACCGTCAGGTTGATCCGGCGGCCCACGTACTTTTTCTTCTTTGGGACCATCGACGGCTTCAAGTAATCGGGGGTCGTCACGTTTTGGCTAGCGTTGGCCGCCGGGACCATTGATGGCGTCGATGAAGGCGGCGTGGCCTGCGCGATCCGTGGTGTCTGGGTCGGCCGTGCCGGTGGCGGTGTTGCAGTGCCGGCCATCATGCTGGCTGGGCCCGGACCCGTGAACGTCCATGACAGCCCGTCCGGGGCCGTCCTGATGTTTTGGCCGATCGGTCGGTCAAGGTCGACGATGATTCGCACCGTGCCATCGTCCGCAGTGAACGCACTGATCGCCGCGACGGCCGACTCGAACGCCGTGACGTCCATGCGCCGGGTCAAGTGCGTTGGCAACTCGACGCCCTTGATTGTCATCTCGTAGGAACGCTGGCCGGCCGCGATGGAGGTTTGAGGTGCCCCTCCATCGGTCACGACGACTACTGACGGTCCGGTCCGAGCGTCTTGCAATTCGATCGACCGAATCTCGCGCGCCTTCGGGGCGGCCTTGGCTACCGACTTTTCCGCCGGGACCGTGGCGGACTTAGCT
>CAZHDQ010000488.1:0-2995 GCA_964531595.1 uncultured Anaeromyxobacteraceae bacterium | reverse complement strand
CACAAGGCCCCCGACCGCCAGCGACCCTAGATCCACAGGTGAGCCACACGGATGCACGGTGTCGGCACATGCAAAGGTCGCCGTGACCGTCCGCGCTGCGTTCATCGACACGGTACAGGAATTACCTGATGCCGAGTCACAGCCGGTCCAGGATACCGTACCATCGCCTTGGGGGTTGGCCGTTAGAACAACGTTCGTCGGAGCCTCGTAGGATTCCGAGCAGTCCCCTGGGCACGCAATGCCCACCGGCGAGGACGTCACGGTGCCTAACGCAGTTCCGGCTACCACGACATCCAGCAAGAATATTTCCTTGGCAAATGTCGCAGTGACCGTCTTGGAACCGTCCATAGTCAGCACACACGTCATGCCGGTGCAATCGCCCGACCAACCGGAGAAGGTGGACCAAGTGTCGGGCGTCGCCGTCAGGATCGTAACCGTCCCAAGGGACATAACGTCGGAGCAAGTCGCGCCGCAGTTTACGCTGCCCGGCGAGGACGTGACGACGCCGGTGCCAGTGCCGGCCTTCGCCACTGACAAAGGATAGCCAAATGTCGCGGTAACGTGGCGCACTTGGTCCACCGTGACGATGCACGGACCCGTCCCGGAGCATGCCCCCGACCAACCCACGAACACGGCACCATCATCGAGTACCGCTTCCAGCATCGCTACGGACCCGAACGGCAGCAATTCTTCGCAGTCCGTGCCGCACAAGATGCCCGGGCCTTCGACCCGACTGTTGATGGCGCCATCCAGATCGACCGTCAGCGGGAACGCGAACGTCGCAATTACGTTGCGCGTCCCGTCGATCTGGACCGTGCAGACCCCAGTCCCCGTACAATCGCCGCTCCAACCGACGAAGACACCATCGGCATCCGGCGTCGCCGTCAGATTCACCACAGTGCCCATCGGATAGATGTTCGAACATTCGGTGCCACAATTGATGCCCGTGCCGGTAACCGTACCCCCGCCATTGTTTGTGCGCAGGACGTTCAACTGGGCCCCGAAGTTGGCCGTCACGGACTTGTCGGCATCGATCGTCAGCTCGCACAAGCCACTACCAGTGCAATCGCCGCTCCAGTGCGAGAACACGAAGCCAGGATCGGCAACCGCGCTCAACCACAGCGAACTGCCAAGATCGAACTGATTGCTGCAGGTCGGGCCGCAATCGATACCGGGCGGCAGCGACTGGACAGTGCCCGGCCCGTTTCGAACGACCGTCACTGTCTGCTGACGCGCCGTGAACTTGGCCGTGACCAGCCGATCCCCCAGTAACAGCACCTCGCAGGTGGGGCCAACGACCGAGTCGCAGCCGGCCCATTCCACGAATTCGGAACCAGGGTCGGCAACGGCGTTCAATGTCACCGATTCGCCGAACTGGAACTGCTTGGCGCAGTACACCCCGCAATCGATTCCGAGGGGGTCCGAGGAGATAGCGCCCTGGCCATTCCCGACCCGTGCCGTGGACAGCAGTACTCCCTCGCGATCAAACGTGGCCCCGACTGTCACCGGCTGATCCACGATCACGGCGCAGGTCGGATTGGACCCGCTACAGTGGCCACCACTCCAGCCACGGAACGTCATGTTCGGATCAGGTGCCGCGGTAAAAACGATAATCTCGCCCGCGACGACGCTGGTACGGCAGGTATTGCCGCAGTCAAGACCGGCGGAAACCGCGCTAACCCGGCCTGTACCGCTGCCGCTCTTGACCACCGTGACCGGGTAAGAGAAGGTGGCCGTCACATTCACCAATCCGTTCATCGTGACGACGCAGAGACCGGTCCCACTGCACGCGCCAGACCAGCCAGCGAAGTCGGCCCCGGGCGCCGGCGTTGGGATCAGTACGACCGTGGACCCATGCTCGTACAGCGAATCGCATACCAAGTCTGGGCAATCCATACCCGCCGGAAGCGAGGTCACGGAGCCTCCGGCGTAATTCGTGACATCCACGATCAACGGATACCCGAAGTGCGCCGTCACTGCCCGATTTTGGTCCATCGTTACGTTGCATGCGCCAGGCCCGGCGCAATCCCCGCTCCAGCCCAGGAACACCGCATCAGGAAGCGGAGTCTGGGTAAGCGAAACCACATCATTGAACGGGAAATTGGCAGAACAGACAGACGTGCAACTGTTGATGCCTGGCGGGGTGGAATCCACCCAGCCCCCGCCGTCGCCGTTGTTGCCGACCGTGGCAGTCAGCACCCATGCGTCCTGGGAGAAGGTGGCGGTCACGTTGCGGACCGAATCCATCGTCACGCTGCATGGCCCCGTTCCGGTACACGCACCGGACCAGCCATCAAATCGTGACAGCAGTGTCGGGGTGGCCGTCAGCATCACCGTCGTCCCCGCGACGAAGTCCTCGGAACAGTCTAGTCCGCACGTAATGCCGCCCGGCGTAGAGGTCACGACGCCGTTCCCCGATCCCTGAACCGTTACGTTCAGCGGGAACGAGAACATCGCGATCACCGTCGTTGCCTGGGTCAGGGTCACCGTGCAGGTACCGGCCCCGGAACACGCGCCGTACCAGCCTAGGAAAGTCGCCCCAGCATCAGGCTGAGCGGTCAGGACCACCGTTTCGCCGTTGGGGAACATCGCGGAGCAGGTGTCGCCGCAATCAATACCCACCGGAGCGGAGGTCACGGTACCACCCAGGCCATTGGTCACCACGACAATCAGCGGCAACGTGATGTCAAAGCAGTCGCTCCGCTCTACCTCGCAGCCATTGACGGCGTCACCGTCGCAGTCCAGGAAGCCCGGAAGACAGGCGAAGCCACACTCGCGGCCGCTGCAAATCGTCGTCGCGTTGGGTCGATCGTCACACGCTACATCGCACGACCCACAGTAGCGCGGGTCGATGTCCAGGTTCACGCACTCGCCGCTGCAGTTTTCCAGGTCGCCGAAGCAAGACAGGCTGCATTCGCCGTCTTGGCAGACTTCACCAGACAGGCAAGCGTTGTCACACGAACCGCAGAAACGGCGGTCCGTGTCCAGATTCACG
>CAZHDQ010000487.1:0-3008 GCA_964531595.1 uncultured Anaeromyxobacteraceae bacterium | reverse complement strand
CCGGGGCAGGAGCCGGGGCAGGAGCCGGGGCAGGAGCCGGGGCAGGAGCCGGGGCAGGAGCCGGGGCAGGAGCCGGGGCCGGATCGCTTAAGATATCGCCAATCATGTCGTCTATTCCGCTATCGTCGTGCCCTTGAGAGCGCGGCGGCATGTGCGGGGTGGCGATGACTGGGCCGGGGTCGGTTGCTGGTTTACTCATTTTTCTATCGTCTCCTATCAGATCAAGGGAGCTGCCGCCGCGGCAGCCCTCAGAATTTCCTCACTCCCGTACGTGGGCTTGAGGTCGTCCAACTTCCTGGAGTTCTCCTGTCCGCTCAGGGGATACGCCAGAAAGTCGAGAATGTCGTGGGCACCTATGCTGCGCCCCAGACTCAAATCGCTCGATTCTCCGTTTGCCACCCAGGGCCGTGCCCGTTCGCGGGCGGCACTCAGCAGCAACTGCGTGAACTCATCGCCAATCCAATCCAAAAACTTCTGCTGACCTTCCGCCGAAGACAGCATTTCCTGGACTCTCTTTTCACTCGTAATCATGCGTTTCCTTAACTTCCGGCTTGCGCCTGTTTGATTGCAATATCTGCATCGGCCCGGCGTGCCGCGATTTCAATCTCCGCGGCCTGCCGCTCTGCCTTGCGGGCAATCTCCGCTTGTGAACGTGTCTGGGCAATCTCCATCTGCTCCTGCGTCTTCTGGGCACGCATGGCATTCAGCGACTGCTGCTTCATGGCTTCCAGTTCATATTTCCGCTGAATCTCAAACACCTTGGCTTCGAGCTCGCGGTCCTGTTGAATCCTCTGCGCGTTGGCGACGACCTCCTGCTGCTCCTGCTGCTGTTGCTGCTGAGCCTGCATCATGCGTTTCGCCGCCTGCTGAAGAACCTGCAGGGCTTCCTGAACCTGCTGGAAGAAGGGATTCAACTGTGCCAGGAACGCCTTGTACCGCTGGTCTTGGGCGATGTGCTGGATGTGCTCGCCAATATGCTGCAGCGCAAGCTGCACCGTGCGGAAATCCTTGACGGGGTCGGGAGTCTGGCCCTGCTGAGTATACTGCAAAATCGGAAGCAATCTCTGTGCAAAAACCAAAATATGCACCTTGTGCAGTTGATCGGAGCCCACCTGCACGGGGCTGCCCTCCTCGATATCGTTGAACTCCAACATGGCGATCGAGGACTCGTTGGATGCAATCTGGTCGCGGTCCAGCCGGGCTACGAAGCGGTCGACATGCCGGTATCCCACGCGTGCGGCAACCGCCTCGCGCAAGGCTTCCCGCTTGCCCTGCTCGTCGAACGCTCCGCTCATCTGGAAGATCTGGGCAGTGATATCGTACTTGACGCCCAGGCTGCCGAGTCCAATGGACCGGTAGGCCCCGATGCGGAAGTTATCCTTCCACTTCATGATGAAATCCTTGGGAACATTGCGCTCCGTGCAACGCCGCATGAACTCCCGCGCCTCGGCGGACCCCTCGAACAATCCGTCCGTGTCGTTCTGAATGTCCTTGCGGCACACCCGCCGGAACATCTCCCTATACAATTTGTCCAGATGCGTGTAACGGGCGGCAATCGCGGCCTTCTCGTAGCGGGCTTCCTTGGACGACTCCTCCATGACCTGCCGGGCCGTCTTCTGCACGTCGCGATCCACCGCCTCGTTGTGCTGGCGGTAGGTGCCTGTGTTGTTCTTCATCACCTCTTCGCTCACCTTACGGAGCTGGAGGAGGGGGGCGAGCTGGGGCTGAAACGAGCTCTGTTGTATTGCCAGCTCGGGAGGTATGACCGTCAACGGGCCAATCTGCATCATCTGCATGCGCGACAAGTCCATCTGTGTCTTGGGCTGCACCAGCAGCGAAGCGCCAAGGAAGCCGACGTCGAACACGCGGCAGAGGTACCTGTTGGACAGGTCCTCGTGCTGCACCATGTACGAGGCAACGCCCCGCACGCTGCGCATGTAGCCGTCGCCGTAGTTGTAGGGCATCCACCAGATCACTTCGGCCATGGAAGCAAACTTGTCGTGGCCCTCGTAGAGAAATTGGTCAAACGAGGCGAGCTCGGGAAGGATCAGATGCGAAATCTTGCGCTCGCCGGAGACTTCGCGCACAAAGAAGTGGACAACCCGGATGCGGTCGAACTGCCGCTGCTGATAGTCCGGGTCGTTGTTCCGGGCCATCTGCTGGATCGACTCCCAGGTCGAGCGTTGATACTTGTCGGTGTCGCCGGTGCCTGCGCCCTCGCGGAACGTCTGCACCATGAGGTCTTTGAGTGGACCAACCTTCCAGCCGCGGGAACGCGAGGCCTCTTCCTTCTCCAGCTTGGCAAACACATCGGAAACCGTGAGTTCGTCGCGCACCAGAATCACTTCGTTCTTGTCGATCTCCACGCTGGCTTTGGGGTCCACCAGCAGGTTGCCCCGGCGGAAGGCCTTGATGCGCCAGTCCCATTCGTTGGTGAAGACGCCTACACCCAGGCCGTAGGCATCGCTGTCGCGCCACACCATGTCCATGGCGGGCAGAAAGCCGTCCCAGTTCGTCACCATGTCGGTGAATTCCTCGGCGACAATCGCGCAATAGTGGTGAATATCGGGGTTCTTTTCAACAACGTGCAAAGGCTTGCACTCGATCAGGGTGGGCACCTCGGCAAACAACTCGTGGCCGGAAGCCGCCCGGGCGTCGAGATTGGCCCGCATGGTGAGAAAGTTGACGTTGTTGACATGCCCGAGGCCGAGTTCCTTGAGCTCGGAATCGCGGTACGGAGGATTGCCGTCAATCATGCCCTGAATAATTGCCCGATGTTTGGCTCCGCCACGCATGTCCTCGTCGAGCATGTTCTGATAAACCGAGCGAGCCGCCGCCGGGGTGGCGAGACGACGCGACACCGCACCGCCGGTGGCCGTCACCGTCTGGAGCTCCAGCTCCTCAGTGTTTTTGTCTACTTCCATGTCAAGCCTTTCCTACCCAGCAATTCCCGGGGTAACCCGCATCCGCCGGCACGCTATTCATATGAACCTTCGCGGGGAGCGCAG
>CAZHDQ010000486.1:0-3013 GCA_964531595.1 uncultured Anaeromyxobacteraceae bacterium | reverse complement strand
AGTCGTCTCATGATCTCCCTAACGAGATTGTATCTGCTATAGGTCTCAGACAGGATGATGTCCTCAGAAAAGCCGACGCGAAAGTCTGTCAGGCAGCGAGCTGGCAGATGGCGCGACACGTTGAGGCTGAAATCTCCTGGGATTGGCGTTCCAGTTGCAATTGTTTGGCCGTAAATGGCGAGATGCCAGCCTGCTGCACAATATCCGCTTGAAAGATGTAGAACCTTTGAAGTGGCATTTGTGTGGTACTTGGTGCTGTAGTTATAACTGGTATAGGTGGGATCATCGCCGCATTTGATATAGAGGTCAATATCGTTTCCAGAGTGTGGAGTCAGTAACGTAATTGCTAGATGCTCGCTACTAGATGTTCCTGGAATCGAGGCAAAAATGACATCGCCACTACCTAGAAGGAACCCATCAACACGTTGCATTGGATAGATTGTTGCTCGAGCCGTCTCTTCGCCAGTTGTGTGGCAGCAAACTTTCGCCCCGGAAAAGGAGAAGCCGTCACCATTGATCGAGTCATTTGCCAAGATCTTAAGTTGTATTGGGCCAGGCGTTTGGCTGTCATCCATCGCTCGCGAGACAATCCAACCTTTCCCTGTTGGGTAGTTGCCGCCCATTGGCCACTCTTCGCCTTCAGGGAAATCATTGGTAAGTAGTTCATCAAGATCACCTGCAGGACCAAACAGAATCCCATCGGCGAAGAACTGCATGTCGAGAAAATTGTTGTAGACACCGATCTTTGAGACACGAGAATTTGCAAGAAGGGTCCGAGTGGTCCTGATCCTATCACGGTAATTCGCCAGTGACTCGAGTTCTGAACCCTCTTCGATCGGAATGGCCCAGTTTGCTGCCACTGAGGGTGAGCCGTTTTCTTTGAATTGATAGGTCAGGGAACGGAATGAATCACAAACTGGACATTGAATTGGAGTGAAACTTTGCGCCCAAACGGCGTTGCTGTTGGAGAAGGTTAGTCCGATGAGTAGTAGCCATGCTAAACGTCCGTTCTTCATCTGAAGCACCTTCTCTTGAGGTTCCAAATGGTTCAACGTAGATGAACCCGCAATGAGGAAAATATCAGACTCTCCAACTACGCGCAAAGAAGATTATTATCCAGCCCTGTGCAACCGGGAACATGGGTGACAACGGTCGAGCGCAGAAAGCGGATGGTCCCGCTGGGCGCAACAACGCGAACGTCGTCGAAACGGGAGTAGTCGTAGGGCTCGACTTCGCGGTACGGACGCACACTCGGCATGAGGACGCTGGCCGGAGTCTGCATGTCGATGGCCTCGTGGGGCCGCTGCTCATTGAAGAAGGACCCGAAGGCTCCGAGAATCGCTACCTGAACACCGTCTCTAGGAGTGTGTAGTGTGTAGGAACTTTCATCCACGAAATGCGTGAAGTGCTGCGATATCCGGGCTGGTCAAGGGGCACCCGGTCGATGCGTGCGCCGGTTGCGGGGAGTTGACGTCGGTCATCTGCTTCTGAAGGGGAGTGCCGCTGGGGCAGAAACCCCTTGTTCGGACGTACGAACGCCTTCTCCGCGTGTCCGTGGAGTGCAAGTTGGGCGTGCGTGCTTGCTGTCCCGCATCCGTCGGCGACAGGGCTGGCGCGCAAGGCAACCATTCGTTTTCAGAGGCAACCTCGGTCCGGCGCTGTTTGTTGGCTTCTCGTCACTCGGCAGTTCGGTTTCTGCCCACGTCACCCTTCGTTTGCCGCAGCCAGGAGCCGCTCGATCACCATTGCGGCCCGACGAACCTCGGGGTCTTCGATTTCCCCTGCAACACGGTGAGCCAGTTCCTCCCGGGCCAACAGCAGGTCGTCTCCGTCGAAGAACCCGTGGGCCACCAGAAGGGCCAGCAGGCCGGGAATGCCAGTGTAACCGGGCCGGAGGCCGTCGTACTCGACCTGAGAACTGCGAATCGTGAGGAAAAATTCGACAAGCGACCCGTCGTAGCCGTATGTCGCCGTCAAGCCGAGAATGCGCGGGTGCTGAAGGTCGAACCGCATCTGGTGGATCCCTTGCCTGTGGCCGACGCGACACTACTGCACGTCGGGTTCGCAGGAACCCACCAGCACGTCGAGGGCGACCGTCGTCAGCCGAATGCGGGCGTCAAGCACGTCCTCGGCTGCCTTGGCCCTGCGGCCGTAATCCACGGTGATGAGACCGTTCTTGATGAGGGGTGCGCCCGGTTCGATCAGGCCACGGGCCTTGACCCGCTCGGCGATCCCCCTGGCGTCCAGGAACGTGACCACGGTTTCGACGGTGGGGCTCGTGAAGTAGGAACCCGCGATTTCCGCCGTGGTCGCTTGGCCGATTTCGTCCCCCGCGATGGGGGCCAAAGCCACCAGCAGCACCATCCGCTCGTCGGGGGACAGGCTGTTCTCGACGCACAGCCGGTCGAGGCCCAGGAACTTCTCCCCCTTGGCCGTCCGGGTCGCCTCCACCCGGCCGTCGATCTCGGCCCGGAGGGTGTCCTCCCTGCCCTTGAACGCGGCGACCCGACGCACCAGTTCATCATCCAGGACGAGCGCCTCGTCTCCGATCACCGATTCGTCCTGCGGACTCTGGTCGATCTGCCGCTCGCGTTGCCGACGTTCGGCCATCAGGCGCTTGGCCCTGATGGCGAGCCAGGTCAGTTCGTCGTCCAGATGTTCCCCGCTCGACGTGTAGACCTTTGATTCAGACATGGTGGTTCTCCGGTTTTGTTGGGCAAACCATTTGCCCAGCACCCCATCTACTCGGCAGCGACGAGAACTTCACCAGGATCCAAAACACCCCCGAAAAAGCGGTTTGTGTTACCCCGGGTTTGGGCAGAAAACCCCTGGTCCGTGTTGGCGGGATGTGGCATACCGATCATGCTCGAAGATGTATGAATCGTGTCGCCGCAGTCGGGCTTGCCCTTGCATGGGCCTAGGACAACGCGATGAACTTCACGGCGAAGCAAGGCCAATACTTGGTCTTCATCCACATGTACGCAAAGCTCCACGGACGCGCACCGGCCGAAGC
>CAZHDQ010000485.1:0-3020 GCA_964531595.1 uncultured Anaeromyxobacteraceae bacterium | reverse complement strand
GTTCACCGATCTGCTACGTCTGGATGGGGTCGGACCGAAGGTCGCTCGCGTGCTGACGGCGGGGGGATTGGTGGATTTGAAGGCGATCGCCCGGCAGGAACCGGCGTCGTTGGCGGCCAGGATCCTAGAAGTCAACCAGGAGGTTGAGATCCTGGGCAAGACGCCCGACACGGACACTGTGCGTGCGTGGATCGAGCAGGCGCAGCGGTATGTAAAAGACGATGCGGCTGTTGCGAAGCGACCCCGCAAGTCGAGCAAGGCCAAGTAGCGGCTCTGGGAGCGCAGCGTGTCGAAGGTACGGCAAGACGGTTCGCTATTAATCCACAATATTGGTCAACTGCTGACGATGAACGATGCGGCGCCACTGGGCATCGTGTCCGCCGCCGTACTTGTCCGGGATGGCACCATCATTTGGGCGGGTCCTGAGTGCGAGTTGGACCGGGCCTCGGCCGTGGGGCTACCGACCCTGGACGCGGGCGGCGGGCTGGTGACGCCTGGCCTGGTCGAGTGCCATTCCCACTTGGTGTTCGCTGGCGAGCGGGCTGACGAGTTCGAGGCCCGGGCCGCCGGCATGTCGTACGCCGATATCGCCAAGCGGGGCGGTGGCATCCAGCGAACGGTTTTCGCGACCCGCGCGGCCAGTCGTGAGGAACTGTTCGACAAGGCACTGCCACGGGTCCAGGATTTTATGGCCCACGGGGTCACTACCCTGGAGGCCAAATCTGGCTATGGGTTGGATTTGGACACAGAACTGCGATTGCTGGCGGTCACGGCGGACCTGGACAAGGCGACGCCGATCGATATCGTGCCGACGTTTCTGGGCGCGCACGCGCTGCCGCCCGAGGCGCTTGGGCGGCGTGATGCCCACGTGGACGCGATCGTGCAAGAGTGGATCCCAGAGGTAGCGCGGCTGGGGCTGGCGCGCTTTTGCGACGTTTTCTGCGAGTCGCTGGCCTTCACGGTCGACGAGTCGCGGCGGGTGTTGGAGGCGGGCCTAGCGCACGGGATGCGGCCCAAGGTGCATGCCGAGCAATTGGCCTGGACTGGGGGCGCGCGCCTAGCAGCTGAGATGAGTGCTGTGTCGGCCGACCACCTGGATCACGCTTCCCTAGACGATATGGCGGCCATGGCGGCTGCCGGCACCGTCGGCGTGTTGCTTCCGGGATGTTCGGTCAGCATGGGTCGACCTATCTTCCCGTCGGCACGGCCACTCATCGACGCTGGTATGCGCGTCGCGTTATCGACGGACTTTAACCCCGGTTCGTCGGTGACCCGGAACCTCGTACTAATGGGTACGTTCGCGATGGCGTTCATGGGTATGACTGTGGCAGAGGCCTGGGCAGGAATCACGACTAACGCGGCGACCGCACTAGGGTTGGGCGACCGTGTGGGCCGGGTGATGCCCGGATTACGTGGTGACTTGGCGGTTTTCTTTGGGGCCGAGGCGAGCGGGCCGTTTTACGAGTACGGTGGTTCGCGGATCGCGGCCGTGGTCAAGGACGGGCGCGTGGTCGTCAGGCGGGATACCGCAGGTCGGGTTACTTTTGATGAGTGACGTGCAGGAGGCGTTGGTGGGAAACAGCGGCCGCACTGTGCTGGTCCTGATGGGCGGTGAGTCGTCCGAGCACGATATCTCGTTGCGGTCCGGCGCGGCGGTCGTCACTAACCTCGCGGTGGCCAATTGGGTTCCGGTCCCGGTCGTCATTGGGCGGGACGGGCGTTATGCGTTCCCGCCGGTGGATTCCCTGGACACAACGGGCGGCTTCGTCGACCTGGGCGCCGCGGTGTCCCGGATGGCGGCGCTTGCCCCGGCCTGCGTGTTTCCAGCCTTGCACGGGCTGTACGGCGAAGACGGGCGCGTCCAGGCTCTGTGCGACTTGATGCATTTGCCCTACGTTGGGTCCGACGTGATCGGGTCGGCCGTCGCGATGGACAAGTGGCTGGCCAAGGCGGCCTACCGAGCCCACAAGATCCCGACGGCCGATGCCGTGTTGCTGGATCACGAAGAACTGGCGCGACCGGGTTGGGAAGAGCCGGTGATCGAACGGCTGGGCCTGCCATGCGTGGTCAAGGCGCCTAGGCAGGGGTCCAGCGTGGGCGTGCGCATCGTGCATGATCTGGCCGCCCTGTCCCAGGCTGCCGTCCTCGCGGCATCGCTGGGCAACCGCGTGATGTTCGAGGCCTTCGCTCGCGGCCGGGAACTATCGGTCCCCGTGCTGGAAGACGCGAAAACCGGCGCCCCACGGGCGTTACCGCCGATCGAAATCGTCGTCAAAACGCGCGAGTTCTTCGACTACGACGCCAAGTATGATGCGAAGGCGACCGACGAGATCTGCCCGGCCCCGATCCCGGACGACTTGGCCGACATTGTGTCGCGCCTAGCGGTCTTGGCTCATAAAGCGTTGATGCTGTGCGGGTTCTCGCGCACCGACTTCATCGCCGCTGCCGACGGCACCGTGACGGTGCTGGAAACCAACACCATCCCAGGCCTGACGGAAGTGTCACTGTTTCCCAAGTCCGCAGGCGTGGCCGGCATCCCGTTTTCGGGACTGCTGGACCTCCTTGTGCGGCGAGCGATCGCGGCGGGCCGCCGGGCGTAGGGCTTCACCCTCCTCATTACGTTAGGCAACTCAGAATTGGTGATTAAGCCCCCGACCTGTTTCGGCGGGCGCTTCTCGACGGTCCCCCATTTTTTCAAAAGGCTCTCAATCGATGCCAAGTCGCTAGCATGTGTTAAATAATATGAAAAATCAGCGTGTTGAAGCGTGTCGCATTCTGTGTTCATGGAGGCCAAACGGGCGCGTCGGCTCAAAAGCCCAGGTTCACCGGGATGGTCGGGATCAGGAAGATCGCCTGGTCAGAATCCGCGGGGTCCTGGGCATCCCTTACCTCGGCCATGAAGAAGAAACCGGTCAGCGAGAAGTTCATGAACGGGATATTTAGCTCGAACACGGACGATGTGTCGGTCACCGACCCGGACAGCTTGCCGTTGGTCGCCAGGGTCAGGCCCTGCGGGATGC
>CAZHDQ010000484.1:0-3026 GCA_964531595.1 uncultured Anaeromyxobacteraceae bacterium | reverse complement strand
CGGCCCTGCGTGAGCCCGACCGTCGGTTCGGTATCTGGGGAATCTCGCAACGCGTCCGCCAAACGCTTGACCAGGTCGGTGTCCTCACGGGCCATTTGTTGCCATGCATCACGCACCGCGAAGACCGCGACCTCCAAAGCCCGGAACTCGTCGCGACGCCGCAGTCGCCGCTGCGACACAAAATCGCCGGCCGCCATAGACTGCATCATGCTCGACACGGCGTGGACCGGACCGGCGACGCGGAAGGTCACACGGATCGCCAGCGCCGTCAACAGGAACACAAGCCCCAGAGCTGCGGCCGCAAGAATGAGCAGGTGGTTCCGGTCCTCGACCCGAACGCGTTCCCTCAGGTCCACACCGAACGCCGCCGACGCGTCCCCGGACGTCGCGGATGGAGCCACCTCGGCCACCGTTTCGCAAGAAAGCCCCATAAGCTTCGCCTGTTCGTCAAGCGCCCGCATGTACATCGCGAATAACACAACGATAAGAGCAAATGCGATGCCGACCATCCGAGCGGTATGGCGCACCTGGAAGCGCCAGTCCACCCAGACACCCCCCCGTCGCTCCGCCCGTTCCGCCAGTTTCGGGTTGTTTTCCATGGCTATCCCCCTATTCGACGACTGCGCCCGCTCCCGCCACCGCGATCATCGATCGGCCGAACGCCTTCGGGCCTGAACGCCTCGATCAACTGCTCCCCAATCGCACGACCCGCGGCCTCGGCAGCCACAATGCGTGCGTCGTCTCGCTGTTTCGGAATCGTATATTCGTCCGCAAAAGGATCAGGTGGCGGTTCCGGCCCCTCTACACCTTCAGCCTCAGCCGCCAGGTCGAAGACCGCAAATCCCCCCGAGACTTCCACGCGCAACGTCGCCGACGCCCGGGCAACGCTCCGATTTCCCGCAGTCACTACACGCCCGACCAAACTGATAGTAATCGGCGGTACCTTTACCCCCGGCAGCATCAGCCCGAAGAACTCAACCCTATCTGGCTCGGGCACCTCGTCATCGAAGTCCATTGACGACGCGACATCAAAACGCTGGTCCAGGAGCAGAGTCTTGAGTACCCCATCCTGGTAGGCCTTCGCCAAGTCATCCGATTTCGCATGCCCTGGGCTCTTGAGACCCTTCACACGCACTTTTACCCGCGGCGTAGTAGTCAGCGTGCGTCGGACTGCCCAACCGGCCCATTTCGCGACCAGTTCGTCCGAATCGGTTGCCGCGCGGCAAAGGGCCTCGAACGCATGAGGCCCTGCCAACGACCCGAGCACGTTTGCCGCGGCGGCCCGGACGATCGGACTTCGATCGTCAAGCGCTTCAATCAAAGCATCGCGGACCAGGGGCGTTTCCGCATCGTCGGCCAGGGCCAGTACGGCCTGTGCACGAACCTTTGCCGACCCATCGCTCGACAACGCACGCAGGGCTATTTCCACGCGCGACTCGGCATCCTCGTCGGCCGCTACGTTCGCGGCGACCAGAAGGATAGGCAACAACAGGCTAGCGATCGTGTAAGTGCGCATCGGGCGGAATCGTACCATCGACGAGGGACGAGTGCTTGCAGAAAGGCTGAACAACTGAAATTTACAATTCGATGTCGACGAAGATGTACGCGCCATCCTGGCGGTACAGGTATCCGACCGGCACCTTCAGGAACACGTTGACGACCATGCTTCCATCGTCCGCAGGCGAGGTCGCCACGGTGACGCGGTCAACAGCGGTCGGGAAGTTGCGTGTTACCAGTTCGTGCAGGTCGTTTGCCGTCGAAATGTCAGCGGACGGGATGCGGACCTCGATTCGATCCGTGTCGGGCCGCGTGACCGAAAAAGTGAAGTCCCCGGTCAACTGGATGAACACCCTAGAATACGTCGGGAACGGCTGGAACCCGATCCACTCGACGATTGCGCGGGATTCATGGTCCACCGCGGCGTCCAGCTTCTTCGACGGCACATCCGATTCGTTCCGAATGCCGGGCACCACGCCCTTGTAGCCGCGAGACGTGTAGATCTCGCCGGCCTCATCTGCAACCCGCTGGTACGCCTCGGGCGGCACTACGACGACAACCCCGGTCTTAGGCTCCGGGGCAGCCTGTGCCCTACCTGCCGACGAGTCGGGTGCTGGCGCCGGCCTAGCCAGAGCCGCTGGGGTGAACCCCAGGAAAGCACAAACGCCGAGCATCACGAGAATCCGCATGGCAACTGCCTCGCAAAGCGCTACGCGACAAGGATACAACCGGCACGCCCTGGATGCCAAGCGGGAATCAGATGTAGCACCCAGCCGACGTTGACGGTCAAGGCCCAGCGCGGATATCCTAACCGCGCCTGGAACCGGGGGTCCTCGTGCGGTTGTTGACGGCTGCGGTAATGCGAGAACTTGACCGCTCGACCATCGAGGATGTCGGCCTGCTTGGCGTACTGCTGATGGATGCGGCCGGACGCGCGGTCGCCGATGCCGCTGACCGCATGCTCGACGGCACGGGCGGTCGCGTGACAGTGCTCTGCGGGCCCGGGAACAACGGGGGTGACGGCTTCGTCGCGGCGCGGGTGCTGGCCAATCGTGGTCGAACCGTCACGCTGGTACTGCTGGGGCAGGCCGCAGCGCTTCGCGGGGATGCCGCGATCCACTGGCGACCCCTGACGGCCTTTCCAATACGTACGATCGAGGCGCCGGACGCACTACCCGCCGACCTGTTTCGGGCCCAGACGCCAGATTTGGTGATTGACGCGATTTTCGGTACTGGGCTTGCGCGTCCTATCCAGGGAGTCTTTGCCGAGGCCGTCGTAGCCGCCAACGCCCTGCCCTGCCTGAGGCTGGCCGTCGACCTTCCCACTGGCGTTGATTCGGACCGTGGTCGGGTACTGGGCGAGGCATTCCAAGCCCACCGAACCGTGACATTTGGCCTGCCCAAGGTCGGGAATTACGTGCATCCGGGCGCCGCGTTCTGTGGCCTCGTCGAAGTCGCCGCCATCGGCATCCCATCGAACATGCAGCGCGCGGCCGCCGGTATGCAACTTCTGGATGATTCATCGGTGC
>CAZHDQ010000483.1:0-3028 GCA_964531595.1 uncultured Anaeromyxobacteraceae bacterium | reverse complement strand
TGCCGAAATGCGGCTCGCAAGTGACCGCTGGCACCCCGTATACGTCGCAAAGACCATCCCGAGAGGAGAACGCTCGACTCAGGCGGTGAATTTGGGGCTGGGTTCCCCTATTTACAACAGATTGAAATCGCATTACAATCCCCGCGGTTTTCGGGGGGTCGGCGGACGAATGCGCCGAGGTCCCGGACCGCCGGATGACGGGCTTCGGGCCTCCGGGCCTTCTTCCGGTCCTGTCCAGTCGCCCCCGAGGGTCGGGGGCCAAGGAGGCCGCCCGCCCTGCAAGTTGCGGGGCAAGGGGGATCAAATGCGTGTGCGTTCAATCGGTTCCGTGTTGGTGATCCTGTTCGCGATGGTCGTGGCCAGTGGGTGCAAGGAGCCACCGAAGGAATTAGTCCAGGAGGCCCGGGCGGCCGTGGACGAAATGTCCCAGGCCGGGGTCCAGCAGTGGGCACCCGAAGCCGGCGAGGCCGCCAAGGCCGCGCTTGCCAAGGTCGATGCCGAGATGAAGATCCAGGGGGACAAACTGGGCTTCCTGCGCGATTATGAGCAGACCCAGGTGTTGGTCGAGGCCGCCAAGAAGGCGACCGCAACCGCGAGGACCGCCGCGGCCGAGGCGAAGGAGAAGGCGCGTACCAAGGCGACCGATTCCGTGACCGCGCTGGAAAAGTCGCTGGCCGATGCCCGGAACCTGCTGGCGACGGCGCCGACAGGCAAAGGCAGTGAGGCCGACCTGGAAATGATGAAGGCGGACCTTGAAGCAGTGAACGACACGGTGGCCGAAGCGAAGGCTGCACTGGAAGGCGAGCGCTTTGCCGAGGTCGCATCCAAGGTGCAGGCCGGCCTTACCCGGGTCGATACCGTCAAGTCGGAGATCCAGCAGGCGATTGCCGCCGTGACCGCCGCGGGCGGCACCGTGGAAGCCAAGTAGTCATCCTTCCCGCCGGACCGGGCGTGTCGCACTTACGGCCCGGCGCCCCTTCTTCCCCGGGAGACTCGCCGCGTGCCGTTTGGCCGTCGCAAACGCTTGCAGTTGTCCCATGGGCCGGCGGCTCGCCGCTGGTGGCACGTCCGATGGCCTTTTCCTTTACTGCTGCTGGTGATCACGGTTGCTGCGGTGGTGTGGGTCGGTGGACGTTCGGCGTGGTACGGCTGGAACGTGCGCCCCGAAATCACATCCAATCTTCGGGATTTGTCGATGGCCAGGGCTAAGGCCGGGATGGGACCCCGTTGGCTGGCCAATCGGATGATTCTCGCCGAGTCCCTGTCGGCTGCTGCGGATGTAGAACTGGTTAGGCAGGATGCCCGCAGGCCCGCCTTGCGGGACTACCGACGCGCCAAGCGACTCCTAGGGCTTGCTGTGGATGTCGCAGATATTGCCGACCAAGCCGGCGCTCGCACCGAGGAAGAGATGCTGGCCAAGGCCCTGGCCGCAATCGAGGTCGCCGCTCCCCGTGTCCAGGAAGCCGCCAATGCAGCGGATCTGGTCAGGCTAACGGCCCATGGACGACGCCGCCTGGAACGCGCGCGGCTGGCGTTGGAAGAGGCCCGGACTCACCTGGCTGGGGGCCGTCATCTGGAGGCGGTGGAGCTGGCTGGGCAGGCGTTGGAGGATGCGGCGTTGGCCAGGTCGGCGGCCGTGGACCGCGTGCGGCGGTTTGCGGACCCAGGGCAACGGCGTACATGGCTGCGGGCGGTCGACGACACCGTGGCTTGGTCTCGTAGGAACCCGGGGCTCGGGGCGGTAGTGGTGGACAAGGAGGCGCGCGTGCTGGCGGTCTTCGTCAACGGGAAACCGGTCATGCGTCTGGGCGTCGAACTCGGTATGGCCGGCGTGCAGCCCAAACGGCAGGCAGGGGACGACGCGACGCCGGAAGGGCAGTACCGTGTGGTTCAGGTCAAGTCGCCAGGACAGTCCCGGTTCTACAAGGCGCTGCTGCTCGATTACCCGAACGACGAGGACCGACGGCTTTTCGAACAGGGCGTGCGGGCCGGGCGGCTTCGACGCGGTGCGCGGCTGGGTAGTGGTATCGCGATTCACGGCCAAGGCGGCAAGGGCCGCGACTGGACCCATGGATGCGTGGCGGTGACGAACGACGAAATGGACGCGCTGTTTCGGTGGGTCGGCGTGGGCAGTCCGGTGACGATCGTCGGGAGCGCGGGTTCCGGCGGGTCCCTGACCGACCTGGCACGACCCTCCCGGCGTGGGCAAAGACGGGAGGCACCT
The DNA here is from genome assembly GCA_964531595.1 of uncultured Anaeromyxobacteraceae bacterium. Classification (GTDB taxonomy): domain Bacteria; phylum Myxococcota_A; class UBA9042; order DTJE01; family DTJE01; genus DUVQ01. Next base: position 804 of record CAZHDQ010000483.1, on the reverse strand, counting down.
TGAGCCGTCGGCAAAAGGATGGCACTGACACGTCTCGCCTGTGGCGCCAGCATGCTCGCCAGGTAGGGCATGCGATCTCGCGGGGAGTTCTGCCCCTGCGAGGTGTCCTGGTGGCATGGCTGCGCGGCGTTACTCGAGGCCTGCGTCTCGTTCGGGCCGGAATCGTTGCCTGGGCCCAAAGCGTTTTGCGGCGTTGGCAGGAGCTTCCTTGGGGGCGGCGTTTAGGGATCGTCATCGTGGTGTCGTTTGCGACGACGCTCGGAGTGGCGGTAGGTTTCGGCACGGGCCAGGACTGGCGTCCAGTCGCGACGGACGGCGGAGATCTCGCCGGTATGGTGATTGTCGTCTCCGAGGATCCGGTGGTAAGTCTGCAAGATCGCTTGGCCCAGATGGTACCGAAGAAGCCCTTCCTCGTAGTCGATTCGACCCACAACCGTCTGTACCTGTGGCAGGACCGCAATGTTGCACTCGAGGCGCTGTGTTCGGCCGGTTCGGGCGTCGTACTGACGGATGGGCCCACAGGGCGTAAATGGGTGTTCGACACGCCGCGCGGCCGCTTCTCGATTAGGAAGAAGGTCGAGGGGCCGGTCTGGACCAAGCCGGATTGGGCGTTCATCGAGGAAGGCCAGCGCCCTCCGCGACGTTCGTCCGATCGGGTCGAAAAGGGCGTGCTGGGCGAGTACGCGATGCACCTGGGCGACGGCTACATGATCCACGGGACGCTATACGAACGCCTGCTTGGGCGCAGTGTTACTCATGGGTGCATCCGGTCCGGTTTGGGGCGATTTGGCAGATTACACGCCG
>CAZHDQ010000482.1:0-3032 GCA_964531595.1 uncultured Anaeromyxobacteraceae bacterium | reverse complement strand
GCCGATGCCCGCATCACGTGGGCCTTGGTTGAGCGTGCCGCCGGCCGATAGATGTAGAACCCTCAGCCCGGGTTATTCACGGAGCGTCGTCGCGAGACCGTCGAGACGGCCCGGCTACAAGGCGCGGGGTGCAGGCGCGACTGAGCCTGTCTGGTGACAGGTGACTGGAGCGTCGGGGTCCCCGCAACGCCGCAGCCGGCGCCAGGATCGGCGGTCGTAGCAGACGCGGGCGTGAATTACCCGGGCTAAGACAGGTCCCAACCCCGAAAGCCCGACATCGCGGAATCGGTCAGGACTATCGGCGACTAGCTACGATGCACGATCCCGCCGGAATCGGTGGACAGGCCCGCGCCATCGCCGGAATACTCAATGCGGTTGCGCCCGGCCGACTTCGCGCGCAGCACCGCCGCACGGGCCGAATCTATCAACCGGTCGATCTGCTGTTCGTTCGATGGCGTGCCCCGCGCAACGCCGATGCTGCATGTGACCTTGAACGGCCGCCCGTTCCACGTGAACGGATGTTGAGATATCAGCCGCCGCAGTTTCTCGGCCATCGCGACCGAGCCGAACACGTTGCGGTCGACCGTCAGGATCGCGAAGTCCTCTTCGTCCCAACGACCAACCACGTCGATCCGACGGGTGTTCCGGCAAATCAGCCCGGCCGTCTCACTAAGAACCATGTCGCCCGCGTCGCGCCCAATCTTTTCGTTGACCACCCCGAGTCCATCAAGGTTGATCATCAGGACCGACAGGTGGGCCTCGTAGCGCCGCGCCCGCTCGGCTTCCAGCACGATCGCGTCCCGCTCCAGTTTTTGGATGTCGGTTTCCAAGTGTGCCCCCAAAGCGATACCACTCATGCTAGCCTGGGCAGGCGACGGATGCAATCGCGCAGGGAGGCCCGAAATCCACCATCTGGCGTGGGCCTGAACGAATAATGCAGGGGTCCGGGGCGACGAAAACAGGCGGACGAATTCAGTACCCCGCGATCATCTCGCAGGCGGCACCCAACCGAATTTCGCGGTTCGCGTAGGTCACGATACCCAGAGAGGTCTTTTCGTAGGCCTCGATCACGATGATTTCACCCAGGGTTTCCTTTGGAAAGTCCTTGCGTTTCTTGGGCTTCGGATTGAACTCCGGCACGCCATCACCCGTTTCCCTAACCAGGAACCGATTGCCGGCCATAACGCCGTCCCGAGACCCGCGGTCGATGATTGCGTAGTGATATTCACCCAGATTCTCGACATCGTCGAACGTCGTGACGACCGTCCCCAACAGGTCGGTCGCGTTTCGTACCGGTGGCACTGACCGCTGGACCGGCGCGAACGGCGCGACCCGGTCATCGCGCTCGATTTCTTCGAAACTGGTCAGCACGACTGCCTTGTTCAGTTTCATTTCGGTCGACGTGACCTTCGAGACCCCTAGGTAGCGGATCTTGTACCCCATCTTCTTCTTGGTAACGGGGTGCTTGATCTTGCCCTCGACCCGGAAGACCAGGAACAGGTCGCCCTCGCGAATTCGGCGGACCGTGTCGAACCGGATGTAGGCCTCGTCGGTCTCCGAGAGCAGGACCTTTTCCTCGCGGGAGTGCGTGATGCGGCCAGACCCCTTCAAGTCGTCGTCGCTGATGAACCCGACCCGCCGCCCGAGCGCCCGTTCGACCTGTGGTCCCGCTGAATATCGGGACTCGGTCACCGAGTAGCCTTCTTTGACCTGGGCCTGGGGCTTGGGCGGCACTAGGAAGACCCGGTCACCCGGAAAAATCCAGTTCGGGTTTGTAATGTGGGGGTTGAAGGACCACAGCACCGGCCAGTACCACGGGTCCTGGAAGAAGCGGTCCGCGATGTCCCACAGCGTGTCCCCGCCGTCGGCCACATAGACGTTCACCTCATCCAGCCCCCCACTGACCTGGATTTCCTGGGCCGCAACACCCCGCGGTGTTGCCGCTACCCCCAGCGCCAACATCGCCGCAGCGACCAAGCATCCGATCCCTTGCAGACGGTTCATCCGGACCTCCCCGCCCGGTCGGACGCCACGCGGCCCCCTCCCGGGATCCCGAACGGGTTCATGGCATCTCGCCCAGCAGCCGCATCGCGACGGCCGCCGCTTGGCTGTCCGGGTAGGACAGCATCACGGCGTCGTACATCCGGCGCGCCTCCGCAGACCGACCGAGCCGCTGCTCGCAAAGTCCCACCTTTACCATCGCGTCCGGCACCTTGTTCCCGTCTGGGTGCTCGTTGATCACCCGCAAGAACTCGGTCCGAGCCGCGTCGAATTCCCTCCGATCATACAGGCATTCGCCGATCCAGTATTGCGCATTGTCGGCGTAGGGGTGCACAGGGTACGCCGCAACGAACACCACGAACGCCCGCTGAGCCTCGACCGACCTCCCTTGCTGGTACAGTTCGAAGGCGGTCCGGTACTCGTTGAGGATCGTCGCGTCATCCACCGCTTCCCCGACACGTTGCGAGGCCGGCGGCCGAATACGGTGGACGGGCAGGTCGTCTCGGCGCGGCGCATGTCGTGCGGGCCCGACCAACCGCCCCTGATCATCGAGGGTCTGGTAAATATCGTCTCCCAGGTCGCGCGCCGAATAGGACCGCCGCTCGGACGCGGCATCACGGGGTGCCGCGGTATCACGCGACGGCGCGGTACCCTGCGACAGCGCGGGATCCTGCATCACCGGCCGCGGGGCCGGGGCCGCATCCGTTTCCCGATTCGGGGCGACCCGCACTACCGGCAACGCTGACGGGGCGGCGAATCGTGCCGCATCTCGCATACTCGTCAGCCGTAGTGTGTCCAATTCGTCCTGAAGCAGCAGCGACCGATTTTCGAGGTCGTCGACCCGAGCACGCATGGCGTGGACGTTGCGTTGTGAATCGTCAAGCCGCAGACGCAGGCCCGCGACATCGCCTTGGAGATTAGCGAGCCCGCTCGTGCAGCCGGACAAGAGGGCCAACAGGCCGAACCACGCAACCTTGTGCATTCCCCACCCTTGGGCACAAGCCCTTGAACGCCTGATTCTAGGGCCGAGG
>CAZHDQ010000481.1:0-3043 GCA_964531595.1 uncultured Anaeromyxobacteraceae bacterium | reverse complement strand
GAAATCTTTCGTATCGAAGGCTTTGATGTCCGGGCCGAACCCGATGGCACCCGCGCCCTGGAGGCCCTGCGTGCCGAAGACTTCGACGTAGTGCTCGCCGACCTGCGCATGCCCGGCATGGACGGCATGGATCTGCTCAAGACCGTCAAGGCGATCCGCCCCGACACCGAGGTCGTCATCATGACGGCGTTCGGCACAATCGAAAAAGCGGTCGAGGCGATGCGCGAGGGCGCCTACGACTTTGTGACCAAGCCGTTGAAGCGGCCGCTCGTCGTCCGCAGCGTCAAACGGGCCCAGGAAAAGGCCTCATTGCGGGCTGAAAACTTGGCTCTGCGTGCCGAACTGGAAGCGGTCGCATCCGAGCGCAGCCTGATCGGCACGTCCGCTGCAATGCGCCGAGTGCTGGACACCGTCGCCCAGGTGGCATCCGCCTCGACCACGATCCTGATCCAGGGCGAATCTGGCACAGGGAAGGAACTGGTTGCCCGGGCAATCCACCGCCAGAGCTGGCGATCCAGGGGCCCGTTTGTCGCCATCAACTGCGCAGCGATTCCGGCCACACTGCTGGAATCCGAATTGTTCGGCCACGAGCGGGGCGCCTTCACAGGAGCCTTCGCCCGCCGCGAAGGCCGCTTCAAGTTGGCGGACCGCGGCACGTTGTTTCTGGACGAAATCGCCGACCTCGACCCGCTGATGCAGGCGAAACTGCTGAGGGTACTCCAGGAAGGCGAATTCGAGCGGCTGGGAGGCACCCAGACGCTGAAAGTGGACGCCCGGGTAGTCGCGTCGGCCAACAAGCCCCTGCTGGAGCGGGTTCGTCGAGGGACTTTCCGAGAGGATCTCTTTTACCGGCTCAACGTCATCACGATCACGATGCCACCGCTAAGGGAGCGCATCGAGGACGTCCCGCTGCTGGCCCAACACTTCCTGGCCAAGTTCGCCGACAAGAATCGCAAGGACGTCCGCGCAATCAGCCGGGAGGCCATGGAACTGCTGATGGCCCACGATTGGCCCGGTAATGTGCGGGAACTGGAAAACACCCTGGAACACGCGGTCGTCTTGAGCCGGGGTGACACCATCCGCGTCGACGATTTGCCCGATCTGGTGGCCAGCGAGGCGTCGGCGAAGCAATATTTGACCATCCAGTTGGGCACGCCGCTAGACGAAATCGAGCAGCAGGTCATCCAGCAGACACTGCGCATCACCAAGGGAAACAAGCGCCTGGCAGCCCAGTTGCTGGGCATCGCGACCCGTACCGTCTATCGAAAAGTCGACAGTTGATCAGGAGGCCCCAATGATTCGCGATTTCAACGGGATCCACCCGCGGATTCACCCCGACGCCATCATCTTGGAACCGTCGACGATCATCGGCGACGTCGAGATCGGCCCGGAATCGTCCGTCTGGTTCGGTGCCGTGATCCGTGGTGACGTTGGCGCGGTCCGGATCGGCGCTCGCTCGAACGTCCAGGACGGCTGCATCATCCACGAAACGACGAACCATTCGTCCTGCCTCATCGGCGACGATGTAACGGTCGGTCACGGCGCGATCATCCACGGCGCGATCATCAAGGATCGCTGCCTGATCGGCATGGGTGCGATCGTATTGGACAACGCCGTGGTCGGCGAGGACGCGATGGTCGGCGCGGGCGCGCTGGTTCCTGAAGGCATGCAAATTCCCGCCGGCCATCTGGCGGTAGGCATCCCTGCGAAGGTCAAACGGCCCTTGACGCCCCAAGAAATCACCGCGCTGGCGGATTCAGCCATTCATTACGTTGCATACTCGAAGCAGATGGCTAAGGGTTGAACCAGTCCGGGTAGCGGCACGCCCAGTTCAGCGGTTCTACAACGCCAGCAGCGCAGAAATCGTCGCGTCGATGCCCCGATGCAGTTCCGAGATGTCCTTGGCGAGCATGTAGGCTGGACCGGTCACCACGCGGTGCTCCTTGTCCACCACGCAGGCCGTGGCCACACAGTCCACATGTTCCTGCCCCAGCGCCCGAATCACGTCAGCAGTGCCGACGTCGTTCCCGATTGTCAGGCGCACGCCCTTGACCCCGGCGTCCGAGAGCACCTTGGCGAGGATCGGCGGCGCGATGCAGACCGCTCCCAGCACCTTCCCAGCCGCATGGGCACGGGTCAGGAATGAAGCAGTCGTTTGCTCGACCTTTACGTTGGCGCCTGCCATGGCCAGGTCGGACAGGTTCAAAGCAGCGCCGAACCCGCCAGGCAGGAAAACGCCGTCGAACGCCGTGGGGTCCAGGTCTGCCAAATTACGGATTTCGCCCCTGGCGATACGCCCGGACTCGGCCAACACGTTTCGCGTTTCGCCATCCACCTCGCGGTTTTTGGCGTGATCAAACACCCGTCGCTGCGGGATATCGGGGGCCGCGATCGTAACGATCGCACCACGTTGGGCCAGCGCCAGCAAGGCCAGCGTGGCCTCGTGGATTTCGGAACCGTCATTGACCCCACAGCCGGACAGAATGACGACGATATTCGGGGAAGCCTGCATTGAACACTCCATCTACGGCCACGGGAAAGATGTTGGCGGATCACCGTGCGCCTTGTCAATCAAGACGCCCGGCCAAGGTGGGGATTAGGACCAGCCGGCCGTCCCGCTTGACGCTGAACCCCGCCGTGGGTACTTTGCATCAATGCACGGTCGCAAAAACAAATCGCCGTCTTCGCCGCTGGAACATCTGGACGCCGTCTGCCGTTGGGCCGAGGCGCTGGCCGACCTGCGCACCGGCGAACTGATGGCTGGTTTTGAGGAGGCACGGCCCAGACTGGAGGCCGACCTTGAATCGGCACACGCACGTATCGAGGCGATTGAAGCGCACGCCCGCGACCACGCAACCGCCTTGCCGCTGGTGACCCTCTGTACATTTACCGGGGTCGAGGCCGATGCCCTGGCGGCGCTTCGAATCGCCCTGGCGCCGGCCCTCGATACCGGCTTCCGCAGGCGGATCGCCCGCTACTACGACAACATTTTGCTGGACGCGCCCACGGTCGACTTCATCCTGGCGATGTTGTACCCGGAGCG